>JAYWCS010000066.1:0-26454 GCA_043780315.1 Bacteroidota bacterium
CCGGCGGAAACACAGGTCACGGTGGAGAAGATGAATCCTTCTATTCTACCGGTTATCGGATATACGATTGAAAGTCGTGATAAGTCGCCCATAGAATTAAAGCAACTGGCACTTTTCACCATTAAGCCTTTCCTTTCCCAGGTTTCCGGCGTTTCCGAAGTGCGGGTGATCGGCGGTCGGCAAAAAGAATACTGGCTACAATTGGATGCGCGGAAAATGAGTGCGCTGATGATATCACCAGACAGTCTCAGCGCCGCACTGGCTCAAACTAATTTTATCAAATCCAATGGCTATCTCGCCGATTTTAAATACCTGTATCTGACTACGACCGACGCGACGGTTCATAATGCGGATGACATTCGAAATATTGTGATACGAAATGACGGCAAAAGAATTTTACATATTGGTGATATTGCCACGGTAGAAATAAAGGAGACGGTTGAATACACAAGAATCAACGCAAATGGAAAAGATGGTATCCTGATTGCAATCATTAAACAACCAAATGCCAATCTGATTGATCTAAGCGATCAGGTTGAAACGCAGGTAATTTCACTTCGGAAAATCTTGCCGCCGGGTGTTGGTATTCAGCCCTATTATATTCAGGCGGATTTCGTAAAAGACTCGGTGCGCAGTGTTTCTGAAAGTTTGTGGATTGGATTGGCACTGGCTATTTTGGTGGCGATTCTTTTTCTACGATCGCTAAAAGCCAGCTCGACCATATTGCTCACCATACCGGTTACGATTTGCCTCTCACTAATCATTTTATATGTTCTTGGCTTTTCCCTCAACATCATGACGTTGGGCGCTATTGCCGCAGCAATCGGTCTGATTATCGACGATGCCATTGTGGTCGTCGAACAAATTCACCGGACACACGAAGAGTACCCCTCGGAATCGACTGTGCCGTTACTGCATAAAGCCATTCATTATTTATTACCTGCGATGGTCGGGTCTTCACTTACTACCATCGTGATTTTTTTACCTTTTGTGTTTATGAGTGGTGTCGCCGGTGCCTATTTTAAGGTCCTCACGAACACCATGATTATCACATTAGTCTGTTCATTTTTTGTAACATGGATCGGTTTGCCGGTTATTTATCTACTGTTTTCAAAGACCACCAGAATACAAAAGAATCAAAAGGCACATCCTGTAAGAAATCAAAAATGGGTTTCATATTTTATAAAGCGTCCCTGGATCTCCTTTTTATTTGTTGCGGTCATTGTTGCGTCTGAAATAATTGTATTGCCCAGACTGGAAACTGGTTTTCTTCCGGAGCTAAATGAAGGAAGCATCGTACTGGACTATGCCTCTCCGCCCGGCACCTCGCTGGAGGAAACAGATCGCATTTTACGCGAAGTGGAAAATATTATAAAAACCATTCCGGAGGTAAGCACCTATTCCCGGCGGACGGGCACCCAGATGGGATTTTTTATTACCGAACCCAATACGGGAGATTATCTTATTCAGTTAAAAAAATCCGGAACAAAAAAAACCGACGAAGTAATTGCTGATATCAGGGCAAAGGTGGAAACATCGCAACCCGCCTTGCGGATTGATTTTGGTCAGGTCATAACAGACATGCTGGGTGACCTGATGACGTCGGTGCAACCGATTGAAATAAAAATATTTGGAAACGACCAGGAGCAATTGCATTCATTATCAAAACACGTCGCCGAAGTAGTATCCGGGGTAAAAGGCACCGCCGATGTTTTTAATGGAATTGTCATTGCAGGACCCTCTGTTACCATTATTCCGGATTATTCCAAACTCGCACAATTTGGAATCAGTCCGGCCAGTCTGCAGTCACAGGCACAGAATCACCTGGCGGGAAATCTGGTGGGCGAAATTCTTGAAAAAGAACAGGCGATTCCGATACGGATGATATATCCGAAGTCGCAGCGAACGACCGTAGAACAAATCGCTGGCTGGCAGATTTTCTTACCCGGAGGGAAATTAAATCCCATCACATCACTGGCCACCGTTAAAATTCAACCGGGAGAAGCTGAAATGCAAAGAGAGAATTTACAATCAATGGGGGTAGTGACCGCCAGACTCGAGAATAGTGATTTAGGAAGCGTGATAAAAAATATACAGCAGCAAATCGACGTGCAAATTCATCTGCCGGTGGGCTATCATATCAGCTATGGCGGCTCGTATGCAGAGCAACAAAAATCTTTTAAGGAATTGCTTTATATTTTAATTGCTGCGAGTCTGCTGGTGTTCTGCGTGATTCTTTTTCTCTTCAAAGAGTTTAAGCTGGCCATTCTGATTCTCGGTGTTTCTGTTTTAGGAATAACCGGAAGTTGCATTGCTTTATATATATCCGGTACGCCCTTGAATGTAGGCAGTTATACCGGCCTGATCATGATCGTTGGTATTATTGCGGAAAACAGCATCTTCACCATTTTGCAATTTCGCGAAGTACGCCTGCATCAAAATGTTAGGGACTCAGTTATTTATTCTATTTCCACCCGTCTTCGTCCAAAGCTGATGACGGCATTTGGCGCAATCATCGCTCTAATGCCCTTGGCATTGGGTATCGGAACCGGTGCGCAATTACACCAGCCACTCGCTATAGCCGTTATTGGTGGATTTGTCATGGCACTTCCACTATTACTGATTGTTCTCCCCTCTTTCCTTCAATTAATGTATAAATAAATAAAAACTTAAAAATGAAAAACAAATTTTTGATCCAGATCATCGGCGTCATCAGCATGTTCTTATCAGCGGGAAATATGTATGGGCAATCCTCCGGATTCGCTGTCGCAAAAGTATTCCATATCGCCAGTGCAGGTGGCTGGGACTATATTGCCGTTGGGCCGGGTAATAATCGATTGTATGTATCCCATTCGGCGCAGGTGAATATTTTAGATCAAACAACCGGCGATTCAGTTGGTGTAATTCCCAATGCAACCGGCGTTCACGGCATTGCCTTTGTTCCTTCGTTGAATAAGGGCTATACCAGTAACGGTCGTTTGAACAACGTGTCGGTTTTTGATTTAAAGACCAATGCCGTATTAAGTCAAATAGCAGCCGGCACGAATCCCGATGCCATCATGTACGATGAATACTCAAAACGAATCATCACCTGTAACGGACAAAGTAATGATTTAACCCTGATCGATCCGGTCACAGAAAAAATCACGGCCACTATTCGGGTGGGTGGAAAACCGGAGACGGCCGTATCTGATGGGAATGGAAAAATATATGTGAACATTGAAGATAAAAATGAAATCATCGCGATAAATCTAAAGACCGCCAGCATAGTAAAACGCTGGTCCGTTGCTCCCGCGGAAGGCCCTACCGGATTAGCAATCGATTTGAAAAAAAATCGCCTCTTTGCAGGTTGTGATGGAAAGCTTGTCATATTGGATATCGCCAGTGGCAAGATATCTACGGTAGGCATTGGAAATGGTTGCGACGGGGTGGCCTTTGATGCAGCGCTTGGTTATACCTTTGCGAGTTGCGGAGAAGGTAAATTAAGTATTGTAAAAGAAATGTCTCCCGGGGTATATGCACTGGTCGAAAATGTTAAAACGAAGTCCAGTGCCCGCACGATTGCTCTGGATGAACAAACGCATACAGTTTACCTGCCGGCAGCAGACATGGGAAAGGCCGTACCGGGACAGAGAGCTCCGATGATTGCTGGAAGTTTTCAAATTCTGGTGGTTAAACAAAAAAATAATCAGGAAGCCACGAAGTCGATCGTGAAGTGATGAAAGCCTTTTTCAAAATGGTAAGCAGCCTTCCATCCGGACACCGCACAGATTTGTTGTACGATCGAAAGACCGAGTCCGTGATGATCAGTTGATTGTTCAGATTTTGCAAATCGCTTGAAAAGCTGGTCCGGATTCAACGGACCACCATCGCCCTTATTTGAAATAACAAAACGATTATTTCTGAGATTTATATTGATCGTTTCACCACTCATTGAGTGGCGGATCGCGTTGCTAAACAGATTATTTAAAAGGATATCCGTTAATTCCGTATTCATTATAATCAGCGTGGGTTCCAAAGACGAGACCACGTGAATTTCTTTATTATGAAACAATTCCTGGTAAGCAACCAGTTTTTGCTTTATCAGCGATTTCATATCAACCTCGACAGAAATATCAAACTGCCGGTTTTCTATTTTAGTTAATAAAAGAAGCGAATGATTGAGGCGAATCATCCTCTTGAGCGCATCATAAGCGGACGCGGCTGCATTACCTTGCGTCTCCGTGAGATTTTCATCTTGTATCAGTACATCCAGTTTGGAACGCACAATAGCCAGAGGCGTTTGCAATTCATGCGACGCATTCTCAGTAAATTCTTTCAATCCTGTGTATTCCCGGTCTGCATTTTCTATAAACAGGCCGAGTGAACTATTTAACAAATTAAACTCGTCGATCGGAGAATGACCAAAGAACATCGATTTTTTTTCCCCCAGCCGAAACAAACTCAGTCCTTTCAGCGTATCATAAAATGGCTGCCACAACTTTCGAAAAAGCAAGCGGTTTATGAACAATGTCACAAAAAGTATCAATGTGATTGTTAAAACAGAAATGATAATGATGGACCGATTCATATGTTCTACCGCTTCCAACGATTTAGAAACCCGGAAGAATAGCCATTGATCGCCTAGTTTTTCCGTAAAACGGATCTCCCGAAAGTCTTCCGGTTCGTGGCGGTCATTTGAAATGATCGTGGCAAATTCGCGGATTTTCGTATGCAATGTCGTTGGTTCATACGAACTGCGTTGATCCTTGACGATAATTGACTCGGGTGGGCGACGGTATTCCGCAATATAACTTTCAATTTCGCGCTGCTCTATTTTAAGATCTTCATCTACCTGGCCGATCATAATAAACCAGAGCAGGAAATAAAAGGCGGTACCCGCCAGCAGGAAAATGGCCGTTGTCGCCAATGCATTAATTCTGAAATACCGTGTAGCCAGTTTCATGGATGCTCAAAAAATTTATATCCCATTCCATAGACCGACTTTATATAATCCCGTCCGCCCGCCTGCAGGAGTTTTTTCCTCAAATTTTTGATATGCGTATAAATAAAATCGTAATTATCCGCCATATCCATATTATCACCCCATAAATGTTCTGCAATAGCCCCCTTGCCGATAACTTTATTCTTGTTACTGATAAAGTAAAGTAGCAAATCATACTCTTTTCTCGTTAGGTCAAGTACTTTTTTATTCACAAGAATTGATTTATCACGAAGATTCAATTCCAGTTCATCGAAAACCACAATGTTTTTCCCATCAAAAGATTTTCGCCGTATGATAGCAGACACTCTGGCCGCCAGTTCTGACAAATGAAACGGCTTGGTCAGATAATCGTCGGCACCCTGTTGCAAACCGGCTACCTTATCGTCTATCGAATTTCTGGCTGAAACAATTAATACTCCCTCCCCTTTCCGATCCTCCTTCAACATTTGCAAAAGATCCAATCCGCTCCCCCCGGGAAGGTTAATATCGAGAATAATACAGGCATATTCGTAGAGGGAGATTTTCTCTTTGGCACTTGAAAAATCCGCTGCAATCTCACATGTGTATTGCTCAGAGCCAAGATAGACGCTGATGCTCTCCGCTAAAGCTTTTTCATCCTCTACAATCAGAACTTTCATGTGCAGCTAATTGACAATAAAGATTATTTCAATTCCCCTTCTATTATGTATGAAAATATCGCTCAATTCTGTTAAAATCGGGCAGTTAATTTCGACAAATTTATCCTTCTCCATTTCCGGAACCAGTATCCGCGTCGGGCGCCTTTTGTTTTTTAAATTCCAACTTTCCGAATTTCCAGGTGAAATTGAAGCCAAATGAACGAAAGGGAATTTTTCTTGTACTGATCGTTTTGAAACCAATACCCGTGATCTGGGTCGACTGGTCTACGTACTGATTGAAAGGATTATTGGTGGTAAACGCGATACTTCCTTTCTTTTTCCAGATTTGCTGCCGTATCGCAAATGTATAACTGGTGAAAGACGGATATTTGCCCTGCAACTCGTTTCGTGGAGAATTAAAATTCCCAAAAAACTCAGCGCCCAGATTATTATTAAAATTATAAGTAAGATTAATATTGAGCCGATAATTCCAGCTCTCAGAATTCAAGCCCTGATTAATCGCATTTGCAATATGCCTGTGAAAGACAAAAAAGTTGGATCTTAAACTAAATTTTGCCACTGGATGAAGTTCAGCAAAAAAGTTCATACCGATATTGGTTTCTGTCCCGATATTCTGTGGCGTACTGACAGACACATTTGTGTATACAGTATCTCCAACCGGTAAATTCGCATAGTATACCACGTATGGCTGAATATCATTTCTATTTGTACGGTCGAACAAGCTTACCATGAAAGTTCCACCATCTTTCAAATCGTGTGTCCAGCCCAATTCAACACGAAAACCTGTCTCTGGCTTCAGATACGGATTTCCAGTTGTAACATTATTTGGGTCTGAAGTATTCACAAAAGGATTCAGGTCTCTGTAACCAGGCCGCTCGATTCGTTTTGAAAAGCTGAGCTTGAGAGACTGGCTTTCAAATTTTCTAATAAAAAATACGGACGGCACATAGGTATTATAACCAGGCTCCGCAATTAGTCGGAAAGCATTGGAAAAATAACTTGCCAACTCCGTCCGCTCATATCGGAATCCAAGTTTAGCATCAAACCACTTTGCAACGGGAAAAGAAAGTTCAGTATAAGCCGCGTATACTTGTTGCCTGTATCGAAGACTATTTGACAACGCGGTGATATAGACGTATTCTTGAGCGTCCGGCTGAAGACTGGAAACGTCAGAACGGCTGTCTATTTTTCGAATACCAATTTTTCCCCCGGTACCCAGTTTTATCTTTTTCCCCAGTGGCTGCGTATAGTCGAGAACAACTTCCGTTTCATTTTCGTTTCCCGGGTTACTATTATTGGTGCCGTAAAACAGGTTTTCTCCGGGGAGATAAAACTGTTCATTTACCGAACGGTAATTGTTCGATCCATTACTGGAATGTATACCCAGATCCAGCTCCTGATCTTCCAGATTAAAAGTCTTTTTATAATCCAGACTAACATTTACTTCGCTAATTCTAAAATGACTACTCGTATTTCTCAACGTGAATAGCTGGCTGGTCAGATTCGAAGAATAATTTGTGGTCGTTTGATTTTGGTTTACATACCCATTCGAATTATTACCAAAATGATTGCTGCTCAGGGCAAAATTTAAGTTACTTTTTTTGGACGGTGTCCAGTCTACACCAACACCCGCTTCGACTCCATAACGGTTAAATTCACTGCTTCCATCTTGTTGGAAAGCTATATCCGTTTTCATTGCCGTATCATGCGACAACCTCAATGAACTGGTTGGTGTATTTGCCGTGAGCCTTTTATTGCCATTCGCAAATACATTCACTCCAAAATTATTATTTCTGAAATTGACGTTGACAGACGCATTTTCATTTCTACTGGCCGCTGTCAGGGACAGATTTCCATTGATCCCTTTTATTGTATTGTGTTTCAGAATAATATTAATGATCCCACCCAATCCTTCCGCATCATATTTAGCTCCAGGATTTGTAATAACCTCTACAGATTTAACCTGGCTGGCAGGAATAGACTGTAACACGTCTGCTATATTACTTCCAAATGCCATCGATGGTTTTCCATCTATGAGAAATTTTACGCTGGAACTTCCGGCGAGTTCTACATTCCCATCCACGTCGACGGATACCTGCGGAATTTTCTTCAGAATGTCGGTCGCTACTCCGCCCTGTGACGAAAGGTCTTTTTCCGCATTAAAAACCATTTTATCGATCCGGTTATCAATAAGCTTTGTTGGTGCCAGCACCGTGACTCCCCGTAAATTTGATACGGATCTTGAAAGAAATAATTTACCGAGATTAGTTGATGCAGCACCTGGTTTGATTTCTCTATTTTCATTTAATGCCAGATATCCGAGAGATTCAACGCGCAGATCGTACTTACCCGTGCCAGGCACTGTAAGAGAAATTTTTCCGCGCGCATCACTGACCGCCCCATTGATAATCGCTTTGGTACCGGGAGTATACATAGTCATACTGGCGTATTCGATAGGGTTGCCGGAAGCCGAGTCCAGAATGAGGGCTGTTATTTTATACCGTTGATCCTGGGCATTCCCAGAGAGACCGAATAGTGTTAAAAAAACAATGACCGCTTCAACACGTAGATTCATAAAGCCAGTCATTTTTTACGGTAAATGATAACTCAGTGAAAGTCCTGCAACATTATTTTGAAAGTACGGGAGAACCATGGTATTTTTTATTCCATGCTTCACAAATATTTTCTTGACTTTGGGGTATAGCCAGAAGGACAAATCAGTCGAAAGGATACCTATTGCTGCTCCGGCCAGTACATCGCTGAGATAGTGTTTATTATTATACATCCTCAAATACCCAGTGAATGCCGCGACTACATATCCTCCAATACCATACCAGACAGATTGATGACGATATTCCAAACGGAGAAATTCGGCATTTGCAAAAGCTTCTGCTGTATGACCGGATGGAAACGAAAGGTAATCGGATCCATCAGGCCTTTGCTGCATGCTGATATTTTTTAAAGAACTCACCGTTATATTCAGAAAGATATTCGACATTAAGAAGATAGCGGACCGGTCAACAAAATTATGCTCACCCTGAATGCCGGCTATATTTAACCCATAAACCACCGCTGCCGGCAAAAATTGAAGGTAGTTGTCCAATTTTGTATGCGCATGCGGATGATCATCCCAGATTTCTTCCTGGATATTCTCATCGAGGTCACGCAAACCGTCATTTTTCAATGCGATAAGCCCATAGGTTATCATCGCAACCGGAATAACAAAATGTTCGAGTGGAAATTTTGGTGCAGCAAGAATGCTGTCTCCCGACCAGCAGGATTTAGCTTTATTTCCGACAGGCTGGCTAACAGAACTGAGGGAAAGCAAAATCAGACAGATAGACCAGTAGATTCCTTTAGTACTCATTTAAATAGCACCAAAAATAACGCCCAAATCTGTAGACAATCTGGAGTTTTGAAATTGAGCGCTACAGGATCCCCTCAGATTAAAGTACGACCTTTTGATGAACAAAAATAAGTATGAAAATCCATCATCGTTTTATCGCCTTTCTATTAACCATGATTTTCGGCATTTCTATAAGCTCACGGGCCCAAAAAATAAAGGAATCAGATGTCCCCGGGCCGGTGAAAACATCTTTTGCAAAACGATATCCGGGCGTGGTATCCCAATGGGAAAAAGAAGATCAGCATTATGAAGCGGGATTTAAAATGCACGGCAAAACGATGTCAGCCTTGTTTTCAAATGACGGTACACTGTTGGAAACTGAAATCACGATAAAGACTCAGGAACTACCGTTACCAGTAGTTACCTATTTGAATAGCAATTATAAAGGTAGAGCGATCTCAGAGGCTGCAAAAATCACGAAGGCAGATGGAACAGTCAATTATGAAGCCGAAGTGGAAATGACCGATCTGATATTTGACAGTATCGGTCATTTCCTCCGGAAACAAAAAGACTAAAACTCTACCAACTAATTCATTTTATATACAAGCACCTTAAAGCTGTCCGGAACCCGCGCCTTATTGCCCGGCGTCATATCAAAGCAGGTAAAATATAACTTTTTTGTCTTTGGATCATAAGCATGCGTTTTCGCTTTCCACGAAGTTGTCAGCGTTTGTACGACTGAATAAGTATTTGCATTATCCTGGTGAATGATCGTCGCTGTGCCATCTCCGTTCGAACAGATGATTAGTCCGGTTTGAATATCGTATGTCACGGCATCAACGCCCGTGCCAATCGACACCGTCGCAATCACTTTTCCATCAGAAAGGTCGACTACACTCATCCCCTTATTTTTGCGGCATACGGTAAAAAGTCTTTGATGTACCTGATCGATTGCCAGACCTGTCGGCCCGTCACAGGGTGATAGTGGATAACTCTTAAGAACTACTCCTTTTTTTACATCGATCACATTCAGGCGACTTGCGTCTTCCAAATTGTTGTAGATGAGTCCATTTCCATCCGCCACAGCAAATTCCGGTGTGCCACCAAGTGCAACGGTACCGGTCTGTTTTAGAGAAACAGCATCCACGATCGAAGCGTTTTTACTATCGCCGTTAAATGTAAAAACCTGTTTTGAAAATGCATCATACATGATGGCATCCGGATCTTTTCCAGAAATCGAAATCGTTTTAATTGTCTTCATACTCAGAAGATCAAAAACGACTACCGCGTTGCCTTTCCCATCACTGATAAATCCCTTTTGCTGATCAGATGCGATCGCAATACCGTGACATCCTGCGAGGTTACCGATCGTCCCAATAATCTGCTCCGATTTCAAATCAATAACCACCACGCTGTTACCGTGGGATACATACAGACGTCCTCCCAGGGTATCGATGGCTATATAATCATAGCCATCGTTACCAGGGACGGGTATTTTCTTTTCCAGGGTGAAAAGCTCAGAATTCTGAGCAGATACGACAATGGAAGTAAATAACATGCTCGAAGTGAGCAGAAAACTGAACAATAGTCTCATATCTCAAAATTAATCTGGGTGGTTATTAATGATTATTACCCTTTCCGTCGGATGTGTATGCGCCAATATCACTGTTATAAAAACTATTTCCCTTTCCAATAGCAGGGGATCCAGCTGATAAATGAAAATCGTTTGAAGTAGTTGACCCGTTCGCGGTCGCTACCTTGCCATCATAAATTTTGAACATCGGATCCTGATTACCTACAGCGGTTGAAATCAAATCAGAGGTTTGTGCAACACCCACCCCATCACTTGGATAAAAATTACCCCGGATAGAGATACTCAGATTTCCTCCCTGAGTTGTATCCTGATAGGCATCCTGCGTAGCGTAGAATAGATTGTTGCCATATTTTATATTGGCGGTATCCGCATCGCTGAATATTTCGAGACCCTGGTAATTATTGACAATGATGTTGTTATAAATATTTGCACGCGCAAAAACGCCGACCGAAACACCTCTTCCGGGTTCGGCCTGGCCGCGTCTCCAGCCATTACTGACCAGTGTATTATTATAAACGTCAACAACTGTTTGGGGAAGCGGAACGGTACTGCTTGTTTCCAGTTTGATGCCCGTTCCTGCCTGGCTATATATTACGTTATAAGCCACTGCACCGGTTACTCCCTTTTTTAAATTTATTCCTTCTCCATCTGTTGATCCGGAACATAAAATTGTGTTGCGGACAATTGTAACGTGGGCTCCGAGCTGAACACGAATTAAATCATCCTGACCATTTGTAAACCAGGAGTCTTCGATATCGACGTTGATAGGTGCAGCAACAAATACGGATTTACGGGCGCTTCCGGAAGGATCGGGTCCGCCGGTATTATCTACATGGGCCCATTTAATGGTAACGGCCTGGGCACTGTCACACTGAAAACCACCCCAGGAACCGGGTTGCTTAGAATCAGAATTGAAAGATATGGGTTTGTCGGATGTGCCGACGATGAGTAAAACACCCTGAATATTAATCTGTGCATCATTCTTAACAACAACTGTTACGCCTTGCTGTGAAGCCAGCGTATCTCCTAATTTCACATTCAGGTCGCCCGTAATAGTATACGTATTCCCGGTAATCAGCGTACCCTTCACAAAACCAGATATTTCACCGGGCGCAATCGGGTTAGATGCAGGCACTGTTGGAACAATAACAATAGTCTTTTCGTTACTACTTTTTGAACACGAACCCATCAGCACAGCGAAGACAGCAACTAAAACATAAACATTTCTTGGTTTCATTTTGATTTTTTTTATTTTTTTATTTTTCATAACGAACTCCAAAACTGAAGTTCAATTGGGTTACGTCTCGTGTCACCAGAATATTATTTATCTGGTTTACATTTTTTGTATTTAAGAGATTATTCCATTTTGTAAATAAAATGAAATGTTTATTTTTTAAGCCCTTTTCGGCTGAAAATGCAAGATTAGATTGTGGTTGCTGATAGTAATCATATCCGTAGATCGGATATACCAGTCCAATCGACAAACCGATATATTGATAAGCGAGTTCAGCAAAGAATTTCCCTTTTTTACTGCGATACAAAACCGAAACATTCAGCGTATGATTTGTTTGCCCCTGCAGGGTTCTTTTTTGAAGCGTATCGGGATTAGGCGGGTGGCCTGTCGTGAAATTGTAATATGATTTCCCGGAGCTTGTACTTGAATTCAAGTAAGTATAATTTCCAGTTATCCCGAAGTGACCAAAGTATTTCGTAAATGCCAGTTCCAGCCCATAGTCTGTCGCTTCCGCCGTATTCGTCGGCATATAGTTGGTGCCGCTGACGAAAGTAAACTCGATCGGATTCAATAGTTTTTTATAAAAAACACCCGCAAATAATTGTTCGTCATCACGGGGATAAAATTCGTATCGGATGTCAAAGTTATCTGATGTCGTGTGCAGAAGATACGGATTGCCGGTAGTAGTGGTGGCCGACGAAGCACTGTATCGTTGTGCGGGAACGAGATCATAATAGTTGGGTCTTGAAATGGCTTTATAATATGCAAACCGGAGATTTGTTTGGTGGTCTATTTTGAATTTCAGGTCCACACTCGGTAAATAATCTGTATAAGATTTCTCCAGTCCGTTAATTCCAGTCGCATAAAAGGTATTCAAGGTGAAACCCTGCTGGGTTTTTTCCATCCGAAGTCCCCCGACCGCATCTAAACGCGGCAGGGAAAACTTCAATAACCCATACGCAGCAGTCACGTTCTCATAAACCTGATAATTATTTTTATCATAGGCTTCCGTTCCGCTGCTATTATACACTAGCCATTGCGCATCGTAAATATCGGTGAACTGCTGTTTAATACCACTACTGCTGGTAGTCGGTTTCAAATCATACTCATCCTGAATATTATATCTTATTTTATGACGGTATAATCCACCCGCTCTGGCTTCCAGCGTTTTACCGGTGCCTATAGCGGTCCGGTAACTAATATTTGCGAAACCACTATAATCAACATCCTCATTATGCTGCCAGATTCTGGTGATAGCATCAAAATATTTAGGCGTTGTGACAAATTTATAAGGCCCGTTTTTGTCGTTGGTGGTATGAACCGTGTCAATTTTCGTATTCAGGGACAGATCTGCCAAATCCGGTACTCTTTTAGATGCATAAGAATAGACACCGGCCCAATCAAACAGAAAGTGATCTGATAAAATATGCCTGCCATCGATTTTAACGTTTTCGAGTAGCTGCTGACTGGTGAGTGAAGTATAATCAGTACTGACCGGACCGGTCCCGGGAATGGTTCTTCCGCCATTGCCACCCAAAATAGAAGTATCGATAATCAACCTGGCCTGCGCAAGATTACTGTAGATTAAAATATTTGTCAGGGTAATCTTATTCTTCTCATTAACGTTGTAATCTAAATGTGCCGTCAGACCATTCGTCAGTTGCTGTGTTGAAAAATAACGGTTTGCATAATCGGAAATCGTAGGGGCACCGTTGGCATGCACGTCCGGGGCTGCCTGATTAAAAACAGAATTGCTTCCATAATATTGGTTCTGAAAACTTTCTGCCAACTGTATGCCCAGCTTATTTTTCATGAACCGATTCCCATAAACAACACTTAAAACAGCATTGGGTAGAGGTTGTTGTTCGGTAAAATCAAGATTCGTGCGACTGAAATCATTTGGCTGTGCGATATAAGACTTTCCAAATCGCTCGATCGCACTTTTCTTTTGAATATCTGCCTTTGAAAATGTTAGAAACTTACGGTTAAAAAAAATAGCACTATATCCAAGCGAGCCCAACACCTTAAAGACCTCTTTTTCCGGAGCGTCTTTCATGACCAGATTAACCGATCCGCCAATGGCATCACCTTCCATTTCCGGTGTGGATGATTTACTGACTTCAATGCTACCCAATAAATCTGAGGGGATTATATTTAAAGGAACATATCTTGATTTATCGTCCGGGCTGGTAATTTTTATTCCGTTAATCAGTGTATTGTTATATCGTGGATCCAAACCCCGTATAATCGGGTAGGCCTCATCTCCTCCGCCACTTCTAAGAATAGTTACGCCGCTGACACGCTGAAGAACGTTCGCCGCATTGATATCCGGTGATTTTTCCATGGCTTCGGCAGATATGACATTAATAATATTATTACTATGTTTCTCTTTCTGTATGGCGCCCCGCTGATCTTCCTGATTTAATTTTCGATACACCTGAACCGCCGACAACTCCGTACCATGTTCCTCCAGGGTAATCTTCAATTCCATTTTGGTTTTGGAAGCTACCGTTACTTCTTTCACCCAAACCTCAAATCCAACGTAATCCACCCTGATTGTGTAAGTCCCCGACGGTAGCTCTTTGAACTTAAATTCTCCGTCTAAATCGGTATTGCTGTTCAGATTGATGTCCCTCCCGTTCGTGCATCGAACACTCGCTCCCGACAATTTCTCGTGCAGACGGTGGCTTTCGACTTTTCCTTTTATTTCAAAAGTTTGACTGAAGGCCTGACTGGCACAAAAACTAAGGAAAATAACAAAAAAAAGATTTCTGATCATATGCACCTATTCTTGTAAGAGTGTAAAAGTCACCCTTTGAAGTTTGAGTTCAAGTTGCCTTTGTAAGCTTAACCATAGGGTAAACGTTTGGTAATAATCAATTCATTAGAACTACAGGATTCAAACAGAATCTTCAGATTTGAAGCCAGAAAACGAAGTAGGCGGTTCAACTTTTGGACACCAATGCATATCTTGATCCCCGAAATGGATAAATTCATTCAAAAGGCAACTGTTCTTTATCTCCTCCTCCTCATTCTGTTGAGAATGATGGCAATGCCTATTTCCCTGCTCGATTATTCATTCAACAAAAATTATATCGCTCGTACGCTCTGTGAAAACAGGCTTAACACCGCAGTGCATTGTGGAGGAAAGTGTTATCTAAATAAACGGCTGGCCAAAACAAATGAAAATGCTGATTCCCAGAGTCAAAAAGGAAATATTAAGATTCTGTTGATCGATTATTTCGAAAATTTTGAGCAGTTATCCTTTAACTCATATCCGGTCAAATCCGTTCTTCCGGAATCGAATAATTCATCTCCCATTGTCAATGGGTTTACGGGCACACTGCTTCGCCCCCCGATTGTTTAAAACTCCAATTCACCTTTATTTTCTCAACATTCACTTAAACAGGTTGGCCATCCAAAAAAATTGATGTGAAGCCGCTCCTATTGGCATTTTCAGTAGATAATTATCAGCAAAAATGAAGAACCTATTTCTTTTATTTTTTTTCGCCTGTTCGGCAAGTTCGTTCTCGCAAACCAAGATCAGTGGAAAAATTGTGGACCATGCAAACGGCGAGCCCCTGCAATATGTCGTTGTAAGCCAGGGCACCAAAGGAATGTCCGTTAGCAGCGATAAAGAAGGATATTTCCAGATGACAGTACCGGGTGGGGCAGACTCTGTTAGCCTATCCCTTATTGGTTATCATATCCAATCTGTCGCCGTTTCAAAAATGGTAAAGCTTTTAACCATCGTGATGGAAAGAGGACCGATCGATTTGAAAGCGGTTACTATTACGTCTGAATCAAACAGCTCTTCTTTTCATACGTTGAGTGCAATCGACCTGCATATTCGTCCGATCAATTCCGCGCAGGATCTGATGCGGTTGGTTCCCGGATTATTTTTAGGACAACACCATGGCGGCGGCATTGCGGAACATATTTTCCTGAGAGGATTTGATGCCGATCATGGGACCGACATTAATGTTTCGGTGGATGATATGCCGTTGAACCTGATATCCCAGATTCACGGTCAGGGATTTTCAGATCTGCATTTCTTAATTCCGGAACTCGTTACGAGTTACGAATTCGGCAAAGGGCCTTACTATGCTGAGCGCGGTGACTTTACCACGGCGGGCTATGTTGGTTTTCATACCGCTGATGTACTCGACAGGAGTACCGTCAAACTGGAAGGCGGTCAATTTCAAACAGGCCGCGCGATGGCAGCGATCGATCTGCTCAGCGCAAAAGCAAAAGCACGAGGGGAAAGTGCCTATATCTCGGGTGAGGCGGCTTATACGAATGGACCGTTTGACCGGCCACAACATTTTAACCGCATGAACCTTTTTGGAAAATACAACGTCAACCTGGCACCCAAAGAACGTCTGAAGATTACGCTCTCTACATTCAGCAGCAAGTGGCGTTCATCTGGAGAAATACCCGAAAGAGCAGTGGATGAAGGATTCATTGGACGCTTTGGATACCTTGATAGTTTACAGGGCGGAAATACCAGCCGCAGTAATATCATCGCCCGGCTGACATCTAGTCTTTCCCCGAACTGGTCTATGCAAAACCAGATTTATTATTCCTGGTATCATTTCAATCACCGGTATAACGATACTTTTTTCGCCGACGACAGCATCAACGGAGACAGACACCGGCAGGCAGAATCCAGAAATCTCTATGGCTATAATGGAAAGATTACCAATCACCGCTATTTTAAAAACAACCTGGATCTGTCTTCAACTTTTGGACTCGGTTTTCAGATAAATAAAATAAGCAACAGTGAGCTTTCTCATATTGATGATCATTTTACTGTGCTGGACTACCTGGAATTTGGAAACATTCAGGAGAATACCTTTAAGGGATATATAGATGAAAATCTACGTGCGGGCAAATGGTTGTTCAATATCGGTCTGACGGCCGATTATCTCTACTTTAATTATGAAGATAAATTAAACCCGACAATGCCTTCGCGTGGTAAAGCAATTCTCTGTCCGAAAATAAATATAGAATATACGGCCAACCCAGCCATACAGTTGTATATCAAAACTGGTAAAGGCTTTCATTCCAATGACGCACGTATTGTGGTTGCCAACGAAGGTCATGAGATCCTGCCGGCAGCGTATGGTATTGATTTTGGTGTGAATTGGAAACCAGTTGATCACTTGTTTATCAATGCGGCGGTGTGGTATTTATATCTTCAGCAGGAATTCGTATATGATGGAGACGAAGGAATCCTAAATCCCAGTGATAAAACAAGAAGGCAGGGAATCGATTTTTCTGCCCGTTATCAGTTTATTACTTGGCTTTATGCATTTTTAGATGTCAATCTATCTAAAGCGCGTGATATCCAGGCGCCGAAGGGTCAGGACTACATTCCGCTGGCAGTTCCACTGTCGAGTGCCGGAGGGTTGAATTATAAATTTGCTAACGGAATCAATGGCGCGTTCAGTTATCGCTATATGAAAAACCGGCCGGCCAATGAAGATAACTCGCTGGTTGCAAAAGGATATTTCGTATCAGATTTAACAGCGTACTATACTAAAAAGAAATGGGAAGCCGGAATCGAAATCCAAAATCTGTTCAACACGAAATGGCGGGAAGAACAGTTTGAAGTGACCTCCAGACTAAAGAATGAAGCAGCACCGGTCGATGACATCCATTTCACTGCGGGTACGCCCTTCTTTGTAAAACTGGAGTTTGCTTTTTTCTTTTAAAAAGTAATAACTGGCATAAGTAAAAATAAAAATACAGAAACGGTCAAGATAGTCAGGATATGAAACATTGGTCCGGTTTGTAACACGGAGGCTGAGATCTATCTGCTTTTTAAAAAATGGTATGGAACATCCGGCTTCTGCGCCCCAGAGGTCGTACCCGGCAGGCGGCGTAACTAAATCACTTTTCGGTGGTACGCTTGATTGTCTCGCAACGGCGAGGTTGCTGATGCCAAGATAAAATTTCTTCACTTTTCCGATCGAATCAAACTGGTACCAGATGGTATTGTCTTTCCGGTCTGTCGGCACATTGATCAGTCAGTCGTGAATGGGGACATTATGGGTCCGTAGCATACTACTCTTGGAAATGACTGAAAAATATTTGAAGAACCGGTATGTAAAACTCAAATCTAACCCTTCAAATATCGCATTCACCTGGGTGTATGTGTAAGACGGAAAAACGCCTTGTATGGTTTGCCTTGGAACACTATCGGGCTTTAGGTAAATATAGTGCAGGAATCATTTCAGGTAATATGCCCTTTTTAAGACAGTGAACAATTATTCTGCTGGCCCCGTAACCAATGAGATACCCTTACAACAGCAGCACGAGCAGCGACTTTTTAACTAAACGCATAAAATAAAAATCACCGCTGGAAATTTTTTCCGGCGGATTGACAATTAAACTAAAAGACCTGACCATCTTCTAACTGAAGCCTGCACCGAGGTCAAAGCTAAAAGCTGCTTTGGACACAGACTTTTGTTCAAAGGTTTCATCGTCCACTCCACCATCTTCCACATCCACGGCTATCAGCGGTCTGGTATTATGTATTATTCCAGCAAGAGTTCTGGCCGTTAATGATATTTTTTTAGCTAAAGAAAAATTGTAATAAAGTCCTGGCATCAGGCTCCAGGCTTTATAACCCGTTGCAGTAGTTGTTACCTGATCAACGTCAAATGATTCCCGGTATTAAAAAAAACGCTGCGAGAACTTACCCTTAAAACAATCATTGAATCCAATGCCGCCCAAAACCGGTATCTCGGTTTAAATATGACAGAGACCCCCAGCGCGGCCTATACCCTGCTTGATCTGTCAGTTCATGCCAATATCAAATATTCCAAAACACAAACTTTTCAATTGCTTTTACAATTGAATAATGCATTAAATAATAGCTATCAATCACATTTGAGCAGGTTACAATATTTTGAATATTACAGGTCATCGCCCAACGGACGGACCGGTGTCTATAATACGGGAAGAAATTTTTGCATGAAGCTGATCGTTCCTTTTTAAACGGTCGCGGGGAATAGACCTGGCGGATTTAAAGAAAATGATCTCCCTTAAAAATTTCATATCCCGTTCATATTGCGTTCATATTGCGGTGCTAATTTTATTATAACCAGAATAGATTATTGTGAATATTCCTGCATCCCGCAAACGTGTACCGTTTTTTTCCAGGGCGGTCGATTTCTTCAAGTCACGTTTTGTTTATCCGGGACCGTCGGAAATCAATGAAATCACTTATCCGGTTGTTTCCAATCCGATGAATGATTCCTACGTTAAAAAAAGATACGAGAAATCAGGTTTAAATGAGGAAATACTTACTCAATATGAAAGACTTTTAATCAGTCATGTAGAAAAGTCGAAAATATTTCTCAATCCGGAATTAACACTGGAAGCATTATCCTCTCAGATAAAAATTCCCAAGCATCACATCACCCAACTCCTGAATGATCGGATTAGAATGAACTTTTATGGGTTTATTAATAGCTACCGAATCAGGGAAGCGATGAAAAAGATGAAAGATTCCCATCAATCCGTCAATCTGATTTCGCTGGCCTTCGACTGCGGTTTCAACTCAAAGTCTTCATTTAACAATTATTTCAAAAAGATAATGCATGAAACGCCTTCGTCGTATCGCCAAAAGCACGCAAACCTAAAAGGCAGATAAAGTTTTAATTTGACAGTCTTGAAATATCTTCCGATGGCTATTCCAAATATTTATTTTTCAATATCAGAATGCTAGTATCATCCAGCCCCATTTCGACCTTCAGATAATTATTTACGGAACCATATTGATTTATAATGGAACAAAAGGTTGCATCTAAATATACTTTCTTAGCTGATAAAATATCCTTAGCGACTCCTTCATCAATATGCATGTAGGTAACCATTTGTTTTACTTTCGTGTCATTATCTTCGGAACGGTAATAATTCGTAGCCAGGTAATCGTCCACAATAACCGAATACGGTACGCCAAGTGCATATAAAATAAATGCCGCGCCGATACCAGTTCTGTCTTTGCCTGCTGTGCAATGTAAAAGCAAGGAACTATCTGTTGGCAAAACCATGAGTTTTGCAAACAGAGGCTTGTACCGGTCAGCCAGATACTTTGTGTTGGCATAGTAGGAAATCATCATCGAATCCCCGCCGGATTTCAGGGTGGACAGCTGCTTCATCCAGTTGTTGAGGGAGAAATCACTTCCGGCAGGGCATAAAATATAATCCATATCCGGATTCAATTTATCCGGTGCCATGGCGGATTCTTTCACTCCGCGCAGGTCGACCACATCGATTATCTTTTTTTCTTTCAGCACGGCCAGATCCTGCCCGGTGAGCTTGCTGATATCGGCACTGCGATATACTTTATGCCATTTCACGTGGTGACCATCTTCAGTCATATAGCCGCCCAGATCCCGAAAGTTAACGGCGCCCTGAAGTTTTACATCTCTCATCGCACTATCAGCCACCTGGCTACTACCTGCGAACGGAATAGCAAGATTTAAAACCAAAATAATATTTTTCACGTATCGATTTTGAATAATTAAAAAATCCGGCAGGGAATTCCCTGCCGGAAGCTGGTCCTTTTAGGGGTTCTAATTACTTTAATAACCACATGATGCCGGTAGTGGCATCCTGTCCGCTGTATTGAGATGAAACGGCCGCATTGTAATTCGTGGTATTGTACACCTGTTCATCGGTCGGATACATCCAACGCACAGGTATCTGATTGTCCGGTGTTCCAATTCCGACGCCGCCCTGACCGAAATTCGGCACACCTGTTCTTCTCCAATTATAATACGCCTCGTATCCGGAGTTTTGCCAGAACGCTACATATTTTTGCTGAAGGATCTGTGTCAGGCCAGATGCATTATCACCGGCATAAACCACCAACGGATTATTCAAAAAATTAGTCACGCTGACAGTCACAGGACCTAATACGTTGGTCAGGTTCGTTACCGTCGCGGAAAAAATCGGCATGCCAACCGTCACCTGCGTTCCGTCCGAAAGACCGAACCAGTTCATAGAAGCCTTGATGCCATTACTATACCAGGGGCTTCCGCCGCCCGGCAACCAACCCAGGTTCGCTGCTTCTGCAATATTGAAACACATTTCCGGATACCCGATTAAAATATAAGGTTCAGCAGTAGAGCCACTGATATTCGGTCCGGCAGCGGTACCATAATACCGGAGGTAATTATTAAAGGAATACGTACCGGCGTTGGTTCCTGCCGTCAGGTCGCCATAAGACAAATTAATATCAGCCCCCACATAGGCGGAAAAATCGGTGTAAGATTTACCTCCTGCAATCTGAGCAGGCGCCGGAGTGGCCGCAATAAAAGTTCTTGGATCCTGTGTTGAAGTCGTCAGATCCAAAAACGTCTTACACATATCTTCATATCCTACATAAGGTGTATAATTCGGATACAACGGATAGTTATTGAGAGAGGGCGTTGCTAGATATTTATTCACCATGTTGTCTGCATTACCCGTCATCACCGGATATTTTACCGGGTCGGCGATGATCGCTGCAAACTGACCGGGAATATTCAAATCGGAATTATCCTGGGCTCTTTTGCTCAGACTAATCAACACCCGCAATTTATAGGTATTGATTACTTTCTGCCATTGCAGATTGGTCAATCCAAATATATCTCCATTGGCATCCAGTAAAGAACCGGCGGTTCCGGGAAGTTTATTCAGCGCAGCCATCAGCGTATTGGCGGTATCGAGTAATGCAAGACTGTTTTTATAAACATCATGCTGTGTATCATATGCGGGTGTCGGATACAGCGTTGGATTCCCTGCCTGTGACATGGGAATATCTCCTACGCGTTGTGTGTACCATATAAAACTATATGCACGAAAAAAATAGGCCAGCGCAGAATATGGATTCGGTGTTGCTCCAAGCTGTGTATTCACCTGCTTTTGTAAAAGGTTTACATATTTGAGTAAACCATAATTGGTCGCTGTGTTCGACCAGGTATAGGCGTTCGTACCCCAGTAATATGGATAATTAGAAACAAAATACTGGTTCCAGCGCATGATCTGATTCCAGGGCCCTTCATTCTGGTTACCGGCGATATTATCTAAAACGCCGCCGCCTTTATATATTTCGTTGGTAATCCGGTTTAGAATCAGCGTGGGAGGAACCGTCGTGGAAGACGTTGCCGCATTGGGATTATCCAGCAGGTTTCCTTTCTGGCAGCCGGAAATTCCAATGATCAGCGCTATCACTATCAAAAACATTTTCGGGATAGTATGTATGATACTTCGTTTCATATTTCTTTTTTTGGGATTAAAATCCAAGGTTAATATTTAGTCCGTAGCGCCGGAATGTAGGCGATGACAGATTTACGTCGGCTGAGGTACCTGTATTCGAACGGCTAAAGGCATCAAACCCGCTCGCATACTGATCAACGTCAAAATCCTTTCTCGCAGCGAAATAAAGCAGGTTTCTTCCCACCAGCGCCACAGAGGCTGTTTTGATAAAAGAATTCTTCAGAATGCGTTTCGGGAAATTAAAACCAATTTGAACTTCGCGTAATTTCATATATGAGCGGCTGATGGTATACGCCTGATCCACATTTGCATTTAACGTGCTCGACAGATAATTCTGCACGGTGGTCGGCACGTCATTTTTAGCAAATTGAATATCTTTTAAGTTCGTGATCTGCCCGTTGGCATAAACCGGCGTTCCGGAAGTAATCTTTACCCCATCGCCCACATAGGTTCCCTTGTACGTTCCAGGAAGCGTGCCACCGTTGCCTTTCGCAGCATTCCAGTCGGCCAGTCGTCCAGCGCCCAACGCACCCTGATCCGATTCAATGGCGGTTCCACCGTTCATGGCGTGATACCAGATATTATCATAAATAACACCGCCCACTCTTCCATCAAACTGAAAACTGAAGTAAAAATTCTTATATGAAAAATTATTGTTCATTCCGATAACATAATCCGGATTCAGGTGACCCATAAATCCATTGTTATTAATACCACCCGGCGAAAGCTGGGGGCCACCTCCCTTCCAAACAATATTTCCCTGTCCGTCCGTAACATAACGCGTGCTGTACCAGTCATCCATTCTTTCTCCCTTGGTATAATTGTGTCCATTCAACGTAAGCTCAGACTGATCACCATAAATACTCTTTAAGGTTTCTCTGTAGGTCGACCAGTTCACCGTAAAATTCCAGTTTAAACCATTTTGTGATTTAAGCGGACTGGCATTCAAAGTAATTTCCCAACCTTTTCGTAAGGTGGTGATGCCGTTTACATTTCTATAATTGTACGATTCAGAAGAAGGAACCCCGATGGCATAAATCTGCGGTCCGTTGGTGGTAGAGAAATACGTCGCATCGATTCCAATACGATTATTAAAAAACTGAATATTGGTTCCCAGTTCCGTTGATTTTACATCGTAGGGTCTAATAGTTGGGTTTGCCAGTGTATTTGTATAAGAAACCGCCGGTTGATTACGACCATAGGTTGTAACCCCATAGGTATTTTGATTTGTATAGGTCGGCCCCTGATAAGAAGCCATCAACTCGGACCCATACCCCAGTAAGCTATTCGTTGAATTTCCGGTTACTTGTTGATAAGCCGATCCAATCCGCGAACTGGTTAGCGCACCCTTTACGTCTGCATAAGATGCCCTGAATTTCCAATAAGAAATTGCCTTCGGTAGATTCAAATAATCTCCGAGGGAAGTGCTTAAGGAAACGGAAGGATAAAAGAAAGTGTTATAGCCAGAAGGTAGTGTTGAAAGATTATCTACTCTTCCGGTAGTGGCCAGTGTGAAATAATTTTTATATCCAATATCTACGCTATAATATCCGCTATATACCTGCATTCTGGATCCCCAGCTGTAAGACAGAGAAGGTGTCTGAGAGTTACTTAAGCTATAGACTCCGGGTACCGCCAGATCGACCGTTGTGCCGTAAGTAGAATTATATTGAAAAGAACGTTCATTACCGCCGGCGTTTGCTGAAAGAGACCAGTTTGAAAATTTCTTGTTGTATGAAATCAACAGGTCTGTATTATTCTCCAGCAGATTACGATTGTCTACGCGGTAATCTCCGTACCAGCCCCAATAATACCAGGGCAGATATTGATTCAGGATAGTGCCTGCCGGAACACTTTCTGTTCTGGACTGATTCCATGTTGTAATGGAGGTGCGCAGACTCGCTACCAGGTCGGGCGTAAAATTATAGCTCAGCCGGACGAATCCATAGATATCGGTTTTATTGTGGCTGTTTAACCAGTTGTTCGCGATAAAATAGGGATTGTTACTGCGTCCGTAATTTTCTGAGTATTGTTTTAATCCCGGTACACCCAGCGGAGACTGATAATCATTCCTGAGGTCCCTCACATCAAAAGCCGCATTCCCATATACGTTAAACATATACACATAACTATTCGGTCCGTAGATCACATTCGGGATGTTGGGGGTATACTGTAAATTCAAATTCAAATTTGCATCGAATTTTAACTTATTCGTAATGACATAATCTGCCGTGATGTTCAGATTATCCATATTCAGTTTAGTATTCGGATCGGTCCCTTTCTGATAAACATGAGAATAGGAGATCCTTATATCGTAATTACTGCCTGAAGAAGACAGGCTTAAGTTATTCGTAGAAAGCAAGCCCGACTGAATAAAATTCTGATAATTGTTTGCTCCGATTGAATTATAAGGAGTTGCTGTTCTTACACCGGTAGTTACGTCATAAGGACTATTATATTGCTTTACCAGCTGACCCTCCATGCGGGGTCCCCAAGTGGGAAGGCGTTGGGTATGATCATCCAGGCCATCCCCAAAAGAATAAACAAACTTTGTTCCTCTTCCATATTCTGTTTGATCTTTTGGTAACACCAGATATCCGCTTTCGACCATGGTGGTTGAATTAAAATTAATCTGCCAGCCCTTTGTATCTCTGGACCCTTTTTTGGTTGTGATTACAATCGCGCCGTTCTGACCCCTGAAACCATACAATGCAGCCGCATTGGGCCCCTTTAATATGGAAGTAGATTCAATATCATCTGCATTCACATTATAGGTATCTGAGTTGATGGGAACGCCGTCCACGACCACGAGCATATCTTTCACTCCCCGGGCTACAATTTGCGGTGAACCCAACATTTCCGGCGATGTGCCAATGGTTACACCAGCTACCTTACCTTCCAGACTGGTAAACACATCCACATCCCGGGCCTTATTGAGTTCGGATCCTTTAACTGTTTGTACCGCATAACCGATCTTCCTGTCCTCTTTTTTAATTCCAAGGGCCGTCACGACGATTTCATTTAAAACCGCGGTACTCTGTTTCATACTGACTGTCAAATTCAAATGACCGTCTGCATCCAGTTCCTGGCTCTCATACCCGACGGATGAAAAAACCAAACGGGCATTTTCATTTCCATCTTTTAAATAAAACTGTCCGTCACCATTTGTTACGGTAGTCTGTTTTGTTCCTTTTACATTTACACTCACACCGGCAATGGGCGAACCGTCGGGGCCGGTAACCCGTCCCTTTACTCCTTGTGAAAAACCGGAAAACGCCAGCAGGCAAAGAAAAATTGAAAGGCTGAATACACTAATTTTGCGCAGTTTTGATTTCATTTTTTTCAGTTTTAAAAAAAATTCAACTCTCGTAGTCAGGTCAATGATTATACTTTCCTTGAACACGAAAATGAGAACTGATCTTTTTTTATAATTCAAATTTGCGCTCAAACGAACGTGCGCGCGACTCAGCCACATGAGAGATGCAAAAACATGTATCACTCGTGTGGCGAATTCAACAGCGATTGATTAATTCATTGACAATTAGCCAAATGTGGAGATGAAAAATTCGTTAACATACTATTAAGGAAATGTGAAGTCGGTAAAAGGGGGTCATTCAGACCTACGTAAACATGAAGTGGCCACCGATCGTTTAATACCCATTGGATAAAAGGCTATCTTTCCCGATAGGCCCGAAAATCTTCACACATCTTCTAAACGAAGACTAACCATATTTTTTACAAACAGGTTTAACGGCTTGTTCAGTGTACACGTTACTTTGACCATTCTCTAAAACTAGCCATCCCACCCGTGTCTTATCATAATGATAATTATAAGAGCGCATAATTTTTCATCAGCCGAATTTGATTTCATGAGCATCCACGTACTTCTACATAGCGCTTTTTACCACCCTTGCGGCCCAGCCACCGCCGGGTGCTAAATGAATGGTCAGATGCTGACCTCCAGTAATGTTCAATATTTCCTTTTTGTAATCCGTTGCGTCCCGGTCGGCATTCATTCCGTCATGAAATATTTCAGCCTGGTATTTGCCCGCAGGAAGAAAAGAAAAATCTAATGTTAAATCCCTTGCCGTCCAGTTGGTCATGGCACCGATATACCAAATATCCGCTTTCCTTCGCGCCAGTGCCAGGTACTCCCCCACTTTGCCGTCCATCGGCACCGTCTCCTCATAGGTAACCGGAACTTGAACGATAAAATCGGTACACTCCTGCTCTTTCATGTAGACAGTCGGATTATCGGATAACATCTGCAAAGGTGCATTGTAAATCACATACATTGCCAGTTGCTGGCAACGGGTGCCTTTGCTCATGGGGTTAAAACCAATGGCGCGAAAGTTTTCCTGATTGGAATTTCTCATTGCACCG
>JAYWCS010000067.1:0-4278 GCA_043780315.1 Bacteroidota bacterium
TCAACCAGGGCATTCCGGTCTGACTTCTATATTGCATGCCACTACCGCCTTCCCCGATTACACGGATCTCAAATTTTAATGTGAAATCTTTTGCCTTCATTCCCCGGTATACGATATAACTATTACCACTTGGATTTTTTGCTGTGGACTCCCCCACAATCGCGCCCTCTTTGACCGACCAGAATTTAGGATTACCATCCCATTGCCTTAGGTCTTTCCCATTGAAAAGAGAAACATACCCTTCGTGATTTTTGAAGTCCATCGGAGACGGTTGGGTAAAGCCCGAAGTCTCCGGCACCGGAACAGCCCCTTCCGGTTTTTGAGCGCTCACAGGAATACTTGTCAGCAGAAAATAGCATACAAACAAATAGAGGGAAGCTAAATTTTTCATACAAGTGCTTTCTATTGTTGCGTCAAATTAACACATTACCGTCACTCGCAGACGACAAAGAAGCGAGGGGACTGCCATTTGCCAAACAAATAATTTTGGAAGCACACCCAAATAATTATCTTTATCGGCATGACTCCGCCCCTCCGATTGTTTTTAATGGCAACCCTGTTTTGTTCATTTTTATTTTCCTGTCGACAAACCGATTTATCAGAGGCACCGGCTCCTCCCCGACCAGCGCATATCAATCCCGACCCGTCACCGGCATTTCTATCGCCCGAAGAAAGTATGCAAACGATGCACCTGCCTCCCGGATATCATCTCCAACTTGTGGCCAGCGAACCCGAGGTGCAGGAACCCGTGGCGATCGTATGGGATGGCAATGGCCGATTGTATGTAGCAGAAATGCGTAGTTACATGCAGGATATCAACGGGACAGGAGAAAAAATTCCCATTTGCCGCATCACGCGGCTGGAAGATACCAACGGAGATGGCAAAATGGATAAGAGCACAATTTTTATCGACAGCCTCGTGCTGCCACGCATGATGCTGGCCCTGGACGACCGGCTCGTCGTAAATGAAACTTATAGTTTTAATCTATATAGCTACCAGGATACCAATGGCGACGGTAAAGCGGATGAAAAAACTTTAGTCTATCACAATGATTCGGCCGACGATGCCAATCTCGAACATCAGAAAAGCGGACTGATCTGGGATATCGATAACTATATTTATGTAACATCCAACCCCGTTCGCTACCGGTATGATAATGGAAAATTGTTGGTGGATACGATGGCTACCGGGCCGGGGGGACAGTGGGGACTGACCCAGGATAATTTTGGACGCCTTTATTATTCGTCTGCGGGCGGCGAAACACCCGCCCTTAATTTTCAGCAGAATCCGGTGTATGGCCGTGTGGATTTCGAGAACGAACGCCCTGGAAATTTCGACTCCGTATATCCCATTATCGCAACACCCGATGTGCAGGGCGGCCAGGAACGTCTTCGCCCGGATAGCACACTCAATCATTTCACGGCATCCTGCGGCCAATCCGTATTTCGCGGCGATCAATTGCCGGCCGGCATGGTCGGTGACCTTTTTATTTGTGAACCCGTGGGTCGATTGATTCGCCGGGCGAAAGTAACTGACAGCGCCGGTGAGATCATCTTGAAAAATGCGTATGATCAAAGAGAATTTCTCGCGTCGACAGATATGAATTTCAGACCCGTCAATACGGCGACCGGACCGGATGGCTGTTTGTATATCGTGGATATGTATCATGGAATTATTCAGGAGAGCGCCTGGACGCGCGCCGATAGTTATATTAATCCTCAAATACGTCGGAAGGATCTCGATAAGCATATTAATCGCGGAAGAATCTATCGCCTCGTGCATGATGGTTATACGCCAGGGGCCGCGCCGCGCCTGCTCGACGCCACCGGCGAACAACTAACGGCCGCGCTTTCACATCCCAACGGATGGTGGCGTGATAATGCGCAAAAATTGCTGATCATCCGAAACGATCAGACACAGGTACCCGCATTAAAAAAACTGGCCCTGGGAGAAAGATCTCTTTGGGAAAAAATGAAAATTTGGAATGAGTCGCCGGCAGCCGTAACCCGCGTGCACGCACTCTGGACCCTGAATGGTTTAAAAGCAATCGATACCGATATACTGTTGGCAGCTTTTCACGACAGCGACCCGCAGGTTAAAAAAGCAGCGATTCGTATCAGTGAACCCTTCCTCATAAAAAACAATGCAACCCTGCTAACTGCGCTGGAAATATTAAAAACAGATCCAAGCGATCAGGTTCGAATCCAGCTGGCTTTATCGTTACGTTATAGCAAAACGGCGGAAGCAAAAAAAATGCTGAATGATCTGCTGGTCTCTAATAAAAACAATTTGCTGATTGTAAGAGCCGCTACCAAGAGTATACACGAAGGCGATGATTCCAGGAAAGAGCTGAGGGACCTGGTCTCCGGTATGGATGACGATGACCAGCGGATGGTGTTCCTGGGCGCATCGAATTTCAGTCAGCTTTGTGCCACCTGCCATGGAACCGATGGGAAGGGGGTCAGCTCCAAACTCGCGCCCCCACTCGCGGGTGCCGCGTTTGTGAAAGGAGATAAAGCCAACCTGATCCGGATTTTATTACACGGATTAAAGGGTCCGGTAGATAACGTCAAATACCCCGATGTAATGCCAGCGCAGAACGAACACAATGATGAATACATCGCCTCTGTACTCAGTTTTATCCGTGTGAGTCTGGGCAATCAGGGCGGTCATGATGGACTCATATTTCCGGAAGATATCGCCCTGATACGCCAGCAGGATTCTTCCAGAAAAGATTCATGGACGATGGAAGAATTGACAGAAAAACAAAAGAGCCTGGCGCGAAAGAAATAAAAAAATTCATTTTATTTTGACAGCGTAACATCCTGTATGAATTCATTCCCGGCCTCTCCGTCGAGTTCCAATACAATAATCGTGTCCAATGAATCCTGTTGATCCACGGGCAAAGAGATTGTGACCCCCTGTTGATCCTGTTTTAATTTTGGAATATAGCGAGCGTCGTTCATAGTTATACAGCGAATCACCTTCGATCTTAGCGGAGGTAAAATGATTTCATTGTTCGTCCACCGGCTGATATGCAAATAGATTTTATTTTTAGAAAAAGTGGAGCCGCCCCAGCGCCCATTGCGGTACGGTCCTCCACGGGTATCATAAATACTGGCTGCATATTTTTTCAACCATTCACCGATCTGCAATAGCCGGGTCGACTGTGCGGCCGGTATCGCTCCACTGCCATCAGGACCCACATCCAGCAACAGGTTCCCATTCCCGGTAGCACAGGCGATCAGCGCTTGCAGACATTCCGCATAACTTCTGATTGTTCCATCGGGTCGATACGACCATCCGCCGCCATCCGGGGTTTTAACAACGGTCATACAGGATTCCCAGGGTCTGGAATTCTGAAAATTACCCAGCGTTTGTTCAGGCGTATCCCAGTTACCGCGATAAGGAAACGGTTGTTCGTTATAATCTCCCAGTATAGCCAGGCGGTTATTCATGAGGATATTTGGCTGCAAAGATTTTACCAACTCATAGGTATCTCCGATCCGCCAGAAAGTTTTTAAATCACCGGTCCCATAACTGTCCCACCAGATGATATCCACTTTGCCATAATGGGTAAGCAATTCACGGAGTTGCCCATTCATGTAGTCAACGTATTTTTTATTGTCCCCCACGCCATAATCGGGCTGATGCCAGTCACGCGGCGAATAATATATACCGAATCCCATTCCTGCGCGATGACAGGCATCCGATAGTTCCTTCACTACATCGCGACCGAATGCCGTATGGGTGATTGAATAATTCGTGAATTTTGTATTCCACATGCAAAAGCCGCCATGATGTTTTGCCGTGAATACAATATATTTCATGCCGGCATTTTTTGCAAGCCGAACCCAGTTATCCGCATTAAATTTTTTCGGATTGAATTTTTTATACAGGTTGTCATAGGCCGTATCCTCTGCATATCCCGCGGCATCGCCCGTAATATCCAGTGGCTTGGTTGCTTTCCGTGACCAGCTTATTTCGGTACCGGCAACGCTCGACATATCCCAGTGAATAAACATTCCGAACCGTGCATCCTGAAACCATTTCAGCTGCACGCTATCTGAAGGTTTAGCCTGTACCTGCGCATCCATCGGCGGTTGATTCAGCTTGAAACGAATCACTTCAACGGATTCTTTCATTCTGGAAAAAATAACATACATATACCCCTCATAAATGATCGTGTGCGGATATCCATACTCTCCTTCTTTCCAAAGGCCTTCTTTTTTTATATCGTATCGTTCATCTGCTATCGTGTAGTGCCTGTCAAAATG
>JAYWCS010000068.1:0-2259 GCA_043780315.1 Bacteroidota bacterium
AAACCGGCAGCAGAACAGCGCCTGCTTCAGATGAAGAAGGGGGATGCATCTTCCCCGTTTTATTTGTTCACGCGTTCTGTCATTTATTTTCAATGGGCCGCCGTCGACATTAAATTTGGTGAACGGTGGGACGCCGCCTGGTCATTTCGCCGTTCTTTTCTGGCCGGGAAAGAAAATCTTGAAAAGTTTCCGGATTTCCAGCCTTCGATCATGTTGCAGGGTTCCATGCAGGTAGCCGCCGGAACCATTCCCCCGGGATATCACTGGCTGAGTAATCTGCTGGGCATACACGGAACGATTACCGCCGGCATGCAAAAACTCGGGGCCATGCTCGGGAATACAGATCCTTTTGCGCTCATTTTTCACGATGAGGCCTCTTTTTATTATTTGTATCTGAAATTTTATATTCTCAATCAGCGGGACGAGGTTTTTAAATATATTCACCAGCAACATTGGGATACGCGCAACAATCATCTCTTTGCGTATCTCGTAGCGAATTTATCGCTCAACAACCAGGATGCCTCGATCACGGAAAATATTATTATCCATTTAAATATGGATTCGGCGTATCTGGATATGTCGGTCTGGGATATGCAGATGGGTTATGCCAAAGCAGACCGGCTGGATCCGGCATGTATCGTGTATCAGGAACGTTTTCTCAGCCGCTTCAAAGGGAAATTTTATGTAAAAGATGTTCTTCAGAAAATCAGCTGGATATATTATCTCCAGCATGACCTGGAAAAGGCTGAAGCTGTGCGGGCGCGTATTTTGAAATCAGGCAGTACGGAAACAGATGCCGATAAACAAGCGCAAAAAGAAGCAGAATCCGGCCGCTGGCCCAATGAAATATTACTGAAAGCCCGGTTGCTGGATGATGGAGGTTACTATACCAAAGCGCTTACGGTACTGGAAGGAAAGGATCTTTCTTCTTTCCCGGAACTGCCTGATCAGCTGGAATATAGTTACCGGATAGGCAGAATCTATGATGCGCTAAACCGAAAACCGGAGGCCATAGTGGTCTATCAGAAGGCAATCGATCTGGGCGAAAACCGACGTGAATATTATGCAGCCCGGGCAGCGCTGCAAACAGGGTATATTTATGAAACGCGGGGCGACAAAAATAATGCACGGCTTTTTTTCAGCAAAGTGCTGGACATGAAATTGCATGATTATAAAAATGCTTTGGATCAGAAAGCTAAAGCGGGGATTGAACGCTGTGCGGGCAATTAGTATTTGATTATATTTCAGAACGGATAAATCTATGTTACTCCACTTACACATACAGAACTACGCGATAATTGAAGAGATTGCGGTCGATTTTGCAGAAGGACTGCAGGTCATAACCGGCGAGACCGGAGCGGGTAAATCGATCATTGCCGGTGCCCTTTCGTTGGTTTTGGGGGAGCGGGCAGAAACCAGTATGCTCAAAAACCGTGACAGGAAATGTGTCGTGGAAGCGCATTTTAAAGTATTGCATAAAAAGGAAGTGGAGCAATTTCTGGCGGCAGCGGACCTCGACCGGGAACAGGAACTGGTGCTGCGCCGGGAGATCAGCGCCAATGGGAAATCAAGGGCTTTTGTAAATGATACGCCGGTCAATCTGGACCAGCTCCGGCGTCTCAGTGCGCTGCTGGTGGATCTGCACCAGCAATTTGATACGATGAGTTTGGGTGAAGCGGAATTTCAGTTAGCCGTGGTTGATGCATTGGCCGGCCATTCAGACGTGCTGATCCGGTACCGGTTGCTGTTTCAACAATTGCAACAGGCACGAAAAAAATTAGAGCAACTAAAATCGAAACAGGCAGCGGCTGATCAGGAAAGCGATTACCAAAAATTTTTGTTTGAGGAACTCAATGAGGCCGGACTGCATGCTAATGAATTCGAAGAATCCGATGCGTTATTGAAATTACAAAGCCATTCAGAAGCCATTAAATCGGTACTCACCGAAGTGAATGGGCTTATGCAACTGTCGGATCAGCCGATCGTGCAGCAACTAAGATCCTTTAGCCAGCAACTCGAGCCTTTTCGGAATTATCATCCAAAATTTCCTGAAATCCTGCAACGCCTGAGCTCTATTCATATTGAAATGCAGGACCTCGCAGAAGAAATGGAATCGGTGAATGAAGATATTCAATACGACGCTCCACAAATTGAAAAGCTAAATGAAAGAATTCACACCGGGTACAGGCTTTTCAAAAAACATCACCTAACAACAACCAACGAATTGATCGCCCTACGCGATCTGCTTCAAAATAAATT
>JAYWCS010000069.1:0-5637 GCA_043780315.1 Bacteroidota bacterium
CATCCGAGCGGCCTACTTCTCCCAGTCGCGGCAGACCGGCTACTTCCACATCGGCGATATCTTTCACCAATACCGGCAGTCCGTTAATATTGGTGATGAAGATATTTTTGATCTCATTGATATCATTCAATAATCCGATACCGCGTACGATATATGCCTGATTGTTTTTCTTGATGATATCTCCCCCGATATTGATATTGCTTTTGTTTACTGCGGTATATACATCAAGGGGTGTAATGCCAAGCCCGGCAAGCTTTTGCGGGTTTACCTGAATTTCATACGACTTCACGGTTCCCCCGAAACTAACGATATCCGCAATGCCGGGTACCGAACGCAGTTCACGGTCGACGGTCCAGTCCTGCAAGGTTTTTAATTCCCGCGGACCGCGGAACGAGCTATGGAGGGTGTACCGGAATATTTCACCGGTAGGGCCGGTGGGTGGCTGCACATGAGGGGAAATATTATCTGGCAGGGTAACGTTCTGAATCATGGTGTTCACCTGTGTACGGGCATAGGCATCCACCACATCGTCTTCAAAAATTAATTTAACCACGGAGAGGCCAAAGATGCTGGTTGAGCGCAGACTGGTTTTCCTGTTTACCGGATTCAGTGCGATCTCCAGGGGGATCGTAACAAATTTTTCAACTTCTTCTGCGCTTCTTCCTGGCCATTGGGTAATGACGGTAATTTCGGTATTGGTTACATCGGGAAATGCCTCGATGGGCATATTGATGAAAGTGATCACGCCATAAATGACCAGAATAATGGTGGCGAAATAAATAAAGTATTTATTTTTTAGCGAAAACGCCAGTATTTTTTTAAGGGTTTTGTTCATCGAATACAGATTTATACTAGCTGTTCAGTTCCTGGTAAATTAAAACACCCTGCGTGCCAATTAGTTTCTCGCCTTCTGTCAAACCTTCGGATATATAGGAGCGGTCGCCCACCGTATTCAATACCTGAACCGGACGGATCGTGATGTCTGAAGGGGATTTGAATATTAAAACGTAATACTGGCTATGATCGAAGATAAGTGCCCTGGAGGGAATGCTGATCATGTTTTTATTTTCCGTGGTGTTGACGACCACGCTGGCAAACATTTCGGGTTTCAGCAGATAGCCGGGGTTGGACAAAACAATCCGCAGTTTCATGACTTTGTTGGAAGGATCCAGCACGTTCATAATCTTATCTATTTTTCCACGGAATATTTTTCCCGGATAGGAGAGTGTTGTGATGTTTACACTGTCACCGGCCTTTACGAAGGAAATATTGGATTCATATACATTGGCCATTACCCATACATTCTTCAGGTCGGAGATGGTGAACAGGCCGGTGGAATTATCGGTCCGTATCATCATGTTGTTGTTGATCTGTCGTTCCACGATAAAGCCATCGATCGGCGCGTGCACGGTGTAGTCGCCATTCATACTGCCTCCGTTGAGTTCCAATATGCGTTTTGATTTTTCGAATGCTGAAAGGGCCTGATTATAATTTTCTTCGGCCGTCAGTTGGTCTTTTTGTGAAGCAAGACCGCTCGCGAACATATCATTGGCGGCATCTAAAGACTTTTTAGCGATACCTACATTGGATTTCGACGTCACATAATCGTTACTGTATCCTGCCATCTCCGAACTTTTAATGACGGCCAGGGGCTGTCCTTTTTTAACATAGTCCCCGAGCATCACGCGGATATCCTTTGCCTGTCCGCTAATCACCGGAAATATCTTGATAACGTTGTCTTCATTGAAATCCACTTTCCCCGTCAGGGTCAGGGAATTCAATACCCGTGAACTGCTAACCGTATCAATTTCGATCGTTTTTAAGAGTGAATCCGGCATCACGTACCCCTTTTTTTCTTCCGTCTGTTCCGGTTTGCTGCTGCAGGACGAGAAGCCAAGAGAAAAAAGTAAAAAAGAAGCAGGGATGATTTTGTATAAAACTTTCATATCAGATAATAGGATGTTATGGTTGATAGAATTCGGTTCCAGTGTAATAATTGATGTCTTCAAATGAACTGAGCCGGTTAAATTGAATATTGTTCGACGATAAAATATTGTTCTTATAGGATTCATAAAAATCTAGAAAATCCAGCAGCGTCAAATTCCTTTTCTTGTAATTGATGAGAACCTGTTGCAGGAGGCGGTCGAAATCGGATAAGAATTTCGGGTCAATCGTCCGGTACATTTTGTCGTTTGCAAATGCTTTTTCCAGTGCACGGGAAACATTTTCCTGAATAGTGGCCTCCGTGCTTTGCTGGCTTGCACGCAGTGCGTCGGTGGTGATTTTTGCCGTCAGTATATTTCCTTTATTTCTGTTGAAGAAAGGCAGTTCGATGGCGGCACCCAGACTGGTGAGGTTATGGGTATAACTGCCCTGCTGGTCGTAGGCCAGGGCCATGGTCAGGTCGGGTACAGCCAATGCTTTCTGATAGGAATAATTTAAGCTGCTTACATCTACATTCGCCCGGGCGATCAGCAGATCCGAACGGTTTTTATAAGCAGAGTCCAACAGCGTAGTTAATGAATAAGTAGAAAGTTTAAAAGATTCGGTTTTTGCCGAATCAAGTTGAGGAACAATAAAACTATTCTTCACCTGCAGCACCAGACGTAGTTCGCTTTCCTGGTCATTGATCTGGTTGATGAGGTCGTTGTATTCGCTCAGGAGGGTATACAACTGTGCTTTGATACGGATCACTTCTTTTTCAGCGATATATCCTTTGCCTTCCTGTTCATTGAAGGCGACCACCACTTCCTGCAATGATTTGATTTCTTCATCGTAAACGGACGCAGAATGCAGGAGGAAGTGAATATTATAAAAATCGGTCCGCAGGGTATATTTCAGGGTGCGTATCAGATCGTAAAACTGGTATTCCGCCAGGCGAGTATTGGCCTGTGCAATTTTGAATAGTTTATTTCTTTTTCCGGCCAGGTAAATAAGCTGCGAAAGCTGGGCCGCAAGTTCTCCGCCGTTAACACCGGACCCTACGGGGAAAAATATTTTAGTTTGCGAATTATACAAACTATAGAAAATGGAAAAGTTTGGATTCGGATAAAGTTTAGCTTGTATTTCCTGGGCCTTCTGTGCCTGAATATTATATTTCTGGGCCAGCAAAGAAAAGTTGCCGGAGATAAATAAACGTTCTGCACTATCCAGGTTTATTCTGAGCGTATCAGCCTGAACCTGGCTGATGCCTAGCTGTATCCAGTGTATAAGTATAAAGAGTACGATGGATTTTTTTAACATGTCGATTTTGTGAAGATAAAGGTTAGATTTTGTTTATAGAACGGCTGCATTTAGACGAAAACCCATTCCGTGTATTGTTTCAATATTCACGGATTCATCGGCTTTAAAATATTTTCGAAGTTTAGTAATGAAAACATCCATACTGCGACCGAGAAAATAATCGTCTTTACCCCAAACATTCAGCAACACTTCCTCCCTTTTTAAAATCCGGTTCGGATGTTCACAAAGAAATAAAAGTAATTCGGATTCTTTCTGGGTCATATTAAAAGCCTTCTCGTCTATCGTTAATTTCAGATCGTTAAATGAAAAGTTCATTTTCCCGATCTGGTAACTGATTACCTTAGAAGAATACATTTTTTTTGTTCTGCGCAAAAATACATCAATGCGCATCAGTAGTTCCTGCATGCTGAACGGCTTAACGATATAGTCATCTGCTCCGCACTCAAAACCGTGTATACGGTCCTCTTCCAGTGATTTGGCGGTCAGAAATAAAATGGGAACGAGATCAGTTGTCTGCCGGATTTTTTTTGCCACTTCGAATCCGTCTTTGTTCGGCATCATCACATCCAGCAGGCAGATATCAAAACTTTCTTTATTAAACTTTTCAATAGCCAATTGTCCGTCCGCACAAAGTACCACCTCATAACCGGCATCAATCAGATTATCTTTTATCACATAGCCAAGGGTCAGATCATCTTCGGCGAGTAAAACTTTAGGTTTAGCGTTCATAAAAATATTTTCCTGATTAAAAAAAAAATTAGAGAGGGATCAATAAACGAAATTCTGTTCCTATTCCCGGTAAACTTTTTACCTTGATTTTTCCATCATGGCCATCAATAATTCGTTTCACAAAGTTGAGTCCCAGTCCGAAACCTTTCACATCGTGTATATTTCCGGTGGGTACACGGTAAAATTTCTTGAATATGTTTTTGATATATTTATTTTCAATACCGATCCCGTTGTCTTTTACGGATATAAAATAATCAGAGTCTTCTCTCCCCGTTTCGACAATAATATGGGGAGTTTCTGAATATTTCAAAGCATTTTCCAGCAAATTTATGATGGCCAACTCCAGATGGCTTTCATCGGCCTGAATTTTGGCGTCGAAATTATCCACTTTTAGTTCAACGAGTGCCTGTTTCTGCTCGATGAGCGGCTGCAATTTGTTCAGTGCCTGTTCTATGAGCCTCGCAGGTTTAACGGTTGATTTTTCCAGCGGAAATCTTTTATTTTCTACTGAAGCGGATTTGAGTAATTTTTCAACCTGGCTCTGCAGATGGGTTGTTTGATTTTGAATGATCGATGCATATCTTTTCAGCCGGTCGGGCTTTTGAATAATATCATTTTGGGTGAGCACTTCCCCGGCAATTTTAATTACGGCCAGCGGCGTTTTGAATTCATGCGTAAAATTATTGACAAAATCCTTTTGAATTTCGGCCAGAAATTTCTGCCGGTAGAAGTAAAAAAGACTAATCGCCAGTCCGATGAGCGCCAGAAAAAGTGCCACGCTACTGATAATCCAGAAATTCATTTCACCCAGAATATACTGCGATCGGTGCGGGAAGTATAGCAGAATATGATCGTAATTCTCAACTAATACGGGCAGACTGCCCTGCGGAGCCGTGGCTGCGTAAAACCGGGAGGCTACGGTTGGAATGTATTCCTGATATAAATATTTTTTCCTGGTGCCGCTATAGGCACCCATTTTTACATCGGTGAGCACATCAAAATCCCCAAATTCCTTCCGGATATAATGTGACAATGAATCCTGCTCCGGGATCGTATCGACGTTGAACAAAAAGTAGTCGGTGGCCGGATTGTGAATCAGTTGCTGCAGGGTAAGGGTTGGATTGTCATTCATTTCCAGGTCCTCAAAAACGCTGCGCAGACTTTTGACTACGTTGGTATTAAACTGCTTTTGTTCAAATGAATAAACCTTCGTGAGCCAATAGAGTTGCACGACCACGATGAGTCCGATTAAAACGGTAGCTGATAGAACCAGCCATTTCAGGATGGAAGACCGCATAAACGATAATAAAAATTGAAAACGCAAAATTGATAAAGTTTTGGGCCTATAAAATTGTAATTATGGTTAACCTGCAGTTAAAGAGTTGAATTTCAAGCAAAAATGCAGTTCCTTCCTTTAACTATTTTTTGGATTTTAGGGTACTTTATTTGTAAATTAGCTGTATAAAAATTGCACAATTATGAAACAATTGTTACTTGCTTTTATTCTACTGATTAGTTTTAGTAGCTACTCCGTTGCGCAGGCAACCCCGGCGACAGCAAAAAAAACGGCCAAGACCACAACCGCCGTGACAAAAACGGGCACACCGACCAAAAAAGATGGCACGCCGGACATGCGTTATAAAGCCAATAAGACAACCGCCCAGC
>JAYWCS010000070.1:0-6232 GCA_043780315.1 Bacteroidota bacterium
ACCCGTTTGCATTTTTTGTTGCAATTCCGCTATCGTAATTTCCTCGAGATCTAACATGGGCACTTTTTGTGGCGAAGCGGCTGAAATATTTTCTGAAGCCTCTGTGCCTTCCGATACGGACAGGCCAATCGCCGTGAGGCCCATACCTGCCATTGATCCGTTTCGCAAAAATTTTCTTCTGTTCATAGTCGTGTTATTTCCAGCCACCGCCCAGCGACCGGTATAATTCCACCCGCGCATTCAATTCCGATCTTTGTATAAAAGCCAGACTCAATTGCGCGTCGAGTGCCGTTTGTTGCGCGGCGATCACCTCCAGGTAGTTGGCTAAATCATTTTTAAATAATAACTGTGCGTTATGTACGGCCGAATCCAAATTATCACTTCTTTGTTTTGCAAAAACTTCCTGCTCTTTTAATTTCCGTATCGAAATCAGTGCGTTGGTTACTTCCACAGCCGCATTTAAGACGGCACTCCTAAACAAAATTACGGCTTGTTCGCGTTGTCGACGGGCAATTTCCAATTGTGTTTTCAGTTGTCTCCTTTGTAAGATAGGCTGAATAAGCGTTCCGCCCACGAGCCCGAATATAGACGCTGGCAAATTAAACCAGTTGCTTGCTTTGATCGATTCAAAGCCGGCACCGGCCGTCAGGTTCAGTGCCGGATACATATTTACCTGACGGATTCCAACCTGTGCATTGGCATTGAGGAGAAACATTTCCTGCGCGCGTACATCCGGCCGCCTGCTTAACAAAGCGACGGGCAGTCCGGCTTCGATGGAATCATTAAAATGAATATCAGTCAGCACCGCCTGACGTTGTATCGAGCCCGGCAGGGTGCCGGTTAATAATTTCAATCCGTTTTCCTGTAACTGTAAGGCTTCTTCAATCTGCGGAACGAGCTGTGCGGTATTATCTCTTTGCGCCATGGCCTGCTGAACGCCCAGGTAGGTAACTTCTCCCGCATCATACAAGAGTCGTGTCAGTTTAACAAAATCAATGGTGAGCTGGAGTGTTTTTATTGCCTGTAATAATTGCTGATCCAGCATGAGCAAACTGAAATATCCGTTGGCTATATCGGCCACCAGCCTAGTCTGCGCGGCTTTTGCCAATTCGATATTTTGTAAAAAGGTAGCCCGGCTGGCTTGTTTTTGAAGTGGGAATTTTCCCCATATATCAATTTCCCAACTCATACTTAAAGAGGCGGTATAATCAAAATGACGGTTACTGATCCCCGGTCCCGAATTGCCACCACTCAATCCATTGTCAGAAAACCGGTTGTACTGCGCAGACAGGCCGGCACTCAGTTGCGGGTACCATAATGCATTCGCCTGTTTTACCTGTGATTCTGCAATAGAGATATTTTTCAATGCATATTGCAAATCAAAATTCCGGCTGAGGCCGCTGTCAATCAGCGTTGTTAATACCGGATCGGAAAAATAATTTTTCCATGATAAATCGCCGATACTGTTGCTGTCGATCACCGATGATGAGTCAGTAAATTTCTCCGGCAACTGCACGGGGGGCCGCTCATAATGCCTTCCCGTTTGACAGGAATTCAAAATCCCGAAAACAATAATGACCAATACGTATCGAAAAAACTTTTTCATTTTCTTTTGTTCAAAACAGGCTGTGTTATTCAGACCGGAGTTCATATTTTTTATCACGTAAAGCTTTGGGTTTACCTGTAATTCTTTCCTGCAGGGACTGGAAAATCACAAACAAAACCGGAATGATAAATACACCCAGCAACACACCCGTCAGCATCCCGCCAACTGCCCCCGTGCCGATGGAACGATTTCCCAGCGCGGATCCGCCGGTTGCCCAGGTCAATGGAAACAGCCCAACGATAAATGCAAATGAGGTCATCAGGATCGGACGCAGACGCAGTCGGCTCGCCTCAACGGCAGAGGCAACCAGATCCATTCCCGAGCGCCTTCTTTGCACCGCATACTGAATAATCAGAATCGCATTCTTGGCCAATAATCCGATTAGCATGATGATACCGACCTGCACATAAATATTATTTTCGATGCCCGTCAGACTGATAAAAAGAAAAACACCCATCAGTCCGGTTGGAATGGAGAGTAGTACTGCCAGGGGTAGAATATAACTTTCGTACTGAGCCGCAAGCAGGAAATAAACAAATACGATACTCAATATAAATATCAGTTGTGTTTGCTTGCCCGCATTACTTTCCTCTCTTGTGATACCAGACCATTCGTAGGAATAACCACGGGGCAGGTAGGAAGCCGCCACTTGTTTGATGGCCACGATCGCATCTCCTGAACTAAAACCAGGCTTGACACTTCCGTCGATCGTCGTTGAATTAAACAGATTGGTACGGTTAACCGTTTCGGGCCCGTATACTCTCTTGAGCGCCACCAGTTCATTCACGGGAATCATTTGTCCGCCGGCATTCTTAACATAGATCCCGTCCATCGAAGCGGGGTCTGTGCGATAGGAAACATCCGCTTGCATGATCACGCGGTAATATTTACCGAACCGGTTGAAATCGGATGCGAAACTGCTACCAAAAAATACCTGCAGGGTTCCCAGAATATCGGATACAGACACATTGAGTTGTTTCGCTTTGGCGTTGTCAATGTCTAAGAGAAACTGCGGGTTCTTTGTATTGAAACTCGTATAGGCAAAGGCAACTTCTTTTCGTTTAAAGAGTTCACCGACAAATCCATTGGTTACTTCTCCCAGTTTTTCTAGGGAGCCGCCATTACGGTCCTGCAAAATCACCTCAAATCCACTCGTATTGCCGAATCCCTGTACCGTGGGGGGTTGAAAAATGAATATGCTGGCCTCGTTAATGCCAGCCATTTTTCCTTTGATCTCTGCCACCACCTGATCGATGCTCTTTCTGGGTACACGGGCTTTTTGTTCTTTCAGTTTTATAAATCCTACGCCATAGGCTGAACTATTGGAGCCCGAAAGGATATTGAGTCCGCTGATGGCACCGCGTTTATCGACGGCCTGTACTGCGTTCAGCAGACTGTCCACTTTCTTTAATACGAGGCTGGTTCTGTCGAGCGAAGAAGACGGCGGCAGGTTGAGGGAAAGAATAACAAAATTTTGATCTTCCGCCGGAATAAAACCGGTGGGTGTTTTTTGCACGAGCCATACGGTGACCGCGAAAACGAGCGCCAGCGCCGACAGGCCGACCCATTTGTGACGGATCAGAAATTTAACCGCACCGATATACCGGTTGGTGGTTGCCGTGAATCCGGCATTAAACGCATTCCCGAATCTTTTTGCGGCACTTACTTTATGCGGCGTTTCTCCAGGCGCCGAATCGACGCCTCTTAAAAACAACGCGCATAGTGCCGGACTCAGTGTCAATGCATTCAGGGCCGAAATTAAAATCGCGATTGCCAGGGTGAATGCGAATTGCCTGTAAAAGATACCTGCAGGTCCCTGCATAAATCCGACCGGAACAAATACCGCGGCCATCACCAGCGTAATAGAAATGATAGCACCCGAAATTTCACTCATCGATTGAACGGTTGCGTCTTTGGCATTCATTCCCGTTCGTTCCATTTTGGAATGTACGGCTTCCACCACCACAATGGCATCATCCACCACAATACCGATGGCCAGCACCAGCGCGAAGAGTGTGAGCAGGTTGATGGTAAAACCAAACAGCTGCATGAAAAAGAAAGTGCCGATGATGGCAACCGGAACAGCAATCGCCGGAATTAAAGTGGATCTGAAATCCTGCAGAAAAATAAAAACCACAATGAATACCAGAATAAAAGCTTCGAGTAAAGTCTCTTTCACCTGACTGATGGAAGCGTTCAGAAAATCTTTCGCGCTGAAGATCGTGAAGGCATGGATCCCCTTGGGAAACTTCGCAGCGGCATCATCCATCACTTTATCAATCGCGATCAGAATGTCATTTGCATTGGAGCCGGCGGTCTGAAAAATACCGATGCCGGTTCCGGGATGCCCCATAATCAGAGAGTTGGAACTATAAGAGAAAGAACCAAATTCTACGCGGGCGATATCCCCCAGACGGATCACCGAACCGTCTGCACCTGTTTTGATAATGATATCCTCATAGTCCCTGTTCTGCGAAAGTTTACCCTTGTATTTAATAATGTATTCAAAAGAAGCACTGCTGCCTTCGCCGAATCTGCCCGGCGCTGCTTCTACATTTTGTTCCTGGATAGCAGCCTGCACTTCCCGAACGGAAATATTATTTGCCGTGAGACGATCAGGTTTTAACCAGATGCGCATAGAATAATCTTTGGCGCCAAAAACCTGCGCCTGACCTACGCCCGGCACACGTTGTATTTCCGGAATAACATTGATCTTCGTATAGTTCTGAAGAAATTTTTCATCATAGGCGCTGTCTGTGCTGTACAGCAGACTCACCATGATCATACTATTCTGCTGCTTTTGGGTGGATATGCCGGCCTGCACGACCTCTGTTGGAATCTGACTAACGGCCTTGGATACCCGATTTTGTACGTTTACTGCAGCGAGGTCTGGATTGGTTCCCTGTTTGAAAAAAACATTTATAGACATACTTCCGTCGTTGCCGGAAGTAGATGTCATGTAAGTCATATTTTCCACCCCGTTAATAGCTTCTTCCAACGGCGTTGCCACGGCACGGGCAACTACTTCGGCGTTGGCGCCCGGGTATACAGCGCTAACACTCACGGTGGGTGGTGCGATATCAGGAAACTGGGTAATGGGCAGCGAGGACATCGAAATCAATCCCAGCAAAGTGAGAATAATCGATATCACTGTAGATAAAACAGGTCTTTCTATAAATCTTCTGAGCATCTTCAAATGGATTGTGAGGTGAATCGCTTACTGCATCGGCCGAATCTGCATCAGACTGTCGAGCGACATGGCCGCGGGTACAATCGTGGCACCATCTGCCAATTTATCAACCCCCGAATAAACAATTTTATCTCCGGCCTTGATTCCTTTATCGATCAGGTAATAATTCCCCGATCTGCCACCGACCTGCACGGCCACACTGCTTACCCTATTGCTGTCGCCCAACTGGAACACAAAAATTTTATCCTGTAATTCATAAGTCGATTCCTGCGGTATCACAAGGCCTGCAGACAGCTTGGTGGAAATGCGCACACGACCGGTACTGCCCGAACGTAGGGAGCCGTTGGGATTGGGGAAACTGGCGCGAAAAGGAATCGCCCCGGTCCCTGCAGTAAACTGACCTGCTACCATTTCCACTCTCCCTTTTTCCGGATAGATCGTGTTGTCTGCCAAAATGAGATCGATGGGTGGCAAATGTTGTATTTTTTCCGCCAGGGTTTTGCCCGGATACTCCGCTTTGAAACGAAGCAGGGCCGTCTCGCTGATAGAAAAATAAGCCCGCACATCTTTTACTTCTGAAATGTTTGTCATGGGTTCCAAAACAGTTCCTCCCGCAAGGCTTCCTATTTTAATATGTATTCTTCCAATGAATCCATTCACCGGCGCTTTGATTAAAGAATATCCCTGATTTATTTTCGCATTCGCAACCTGGGCCTGAGCCTGGGCCACATAGGCGGTGCTGGCATCATAAGAGGCTTTTGCTGATTTGAGCTGAATCGGGGAAACCACATTGTTTTGTACCAGTGGTTCCAGTTTGTTCATGTTGATTTCTGCACTGAACTGATTCGCGATCGCCACAGCCAGAGCGGCATTGGCATTATTCAGCGCTTCCACAAAAGGCTGGTCATATATTTTAAATAGGGGCTGCCCTTTTTTCACGAAGGCCCCCTCATCAACATAAATTCTCTCGATATAGCCGCCGACCTGCGGCCTGATTTCGATATCCTTACTTCCCTCCAGCGCCGCCGTGTATTCCCGGTAGCTGTAAAATGGACGCTCGGAGATGGTTACCACCGGCAGATTGGGTGGCGGCGGCGCAGCATAGCCGCCGTTGCCAGCTGCGGAATGACAGGATTGCAAAATGATGAGCGCCGATATAAACAGTAATCCTGCGGACAGGTATTTTCGCATTACAGGTGTTTGGTGAAGTCTTAACTTCCGATTAACGGGCAAAGACTGCAAATGTAGTCATGAGTTCGGATCTGTAAATTAATTTGCGGGTTTGTGCGGAAAAAAGAATAATGAACGGGTAATATCCCGGGTGTTTGATATTATAGATTTTTTAATTACATTTAAAGCCCTCCTCTAAAAAACCTCCTCCTGTTTCCTGTTCAAACCCCTGTTCCGGTTTATTTCCTGACCCCTTTTACCGAGTC
>JAYWCS010000071.1:0-2183 GCA_043780315.1 Bacteroidota bacterium
TCTCCGATTTCCCGAATGACTGTCTCGTTTAGTGCGTTTAATTTTTCGGGACGGTTGATGCGGATGATATAAATATCGCCGGAGAACTCGGTTGATAAAGTTTCGTACATGCGTTTTAATTTAAGAACGGTTTTCAATAACCCAATCGCGGATATAGCTGGAGATATCGGTGGTGGCGGCTCCGGGGGCAAATAATTTTCCGACCCCCAATTCCTGCAATTGTTTACGATCCTCTTCCGGAATAATTCCCCCGCCGGTTAACAGTACGTCGGTGAGTTTTTTTTCTTTCATGAGGGCGATGATCTTTGGAAAAACCGTCATGTGGGCGCCACTCAGAATACTGATGCCGATGGCATCCACATCTTCCTGCAAAGCCGCATTCACCACCATTTCCGGCGTTTGCCGCAGTCCGGTATAAATCACTTCCATGCCTGCATCGCGCAGGGAGGTGGCGATTATTTTTGCACCGCGGTCGTGCCCGTCCAAGCCTACTTTGGCAACGAGTACCCGTATGGGACGTGAAAAAGTATTTTTCATTATACAAATTTAGGTATCCGTTAAACGCGCCACACATCTAACATTACATGTTCGGAAGTCGATCCAGTAACCGATTCACCCGATCGGTTGTTTCTTTTTTCCCCAGCAAAGCGGCGATGTCAAAAACACCCGGACCGGTTTTTTCACCGACCAGCATCACACGGAAAGGCAGTTGCAGTTCGCCCGCTTTGATTTGCATCTCAGCGGCCAGTTCTTTAAATATTAATTCCAGCTGTGCCGCGTTCCAATCCCCAATCCCATTGAATTTCCCGATATAGGATTTGAAGAAGGCAGATTTTGCGCCGGTCCACTTGGGTTTCACGGCAGCCTCATCCCAAACTGCCGGCGCTTCGTAAAATAATTTCCCCTGCGAATAAAATTCGGGCAGGAAATGACAACGATCGCGTAACAGGGTAACGACAGACCGGAGATAGCTCTCATCCCTAACCGCTATTTGATTGGCAATGAAAATATTTTTTATTTCCGGGAGCAATTCCGCAAGCGGCAGTTTTCGGATCCACTCCTGATTAAACCATTTGGCTTTGTCGTAATTAAATTTTGCTCCGGCTTTGTGCACACGTTCGATGGAAAATTTTTCTATCAGTTCCGATAACGAATACAGTTCCTGTTCGGTACCATCATTCCATCCCAGCACCGCCAGCATATTGAGAAAGGCCTCCGGAAGAAATCCCTTTTCGCGAAATCCGGAAATGGTTTTTCCCGAAACCGGATCCTTCCAGTCCATCGCATAGATCGGAATACCCAGCCGGTCAGAATCGCGTTTACTGAGTTTGCCATTGCCGTCTGGTTTCAGGATCAGCGGAAAATGCGCCCAGCGGGGCATTTGCTCTTCACCAAACAAATATCGCCAGAGCAGCACGTGTACGGGCGCGCTGGGCAGCCACTCCTCTCCGCGAAAAGCATGGGTGATCTGCATGAGGAAGTCATCTGCCACAACCGCGAGATGATAGGTGGGCATGCCGTCGGCCTTCAGCAACACTTTATCGTCTACCAACGACGTATTGAATTCTACTTCTCCACGGATCATATCCTGCAAATGCAGTAATTCATTGTCGGGCATTTTGATGCGGATCACCAGCGGGGTATTGTTTGCCAGTAACCTGGCGGTTTCTTCGGCCGGCAAACTCAGCGAATTGCGCATATGCATGCGCGTTTGATGATCGTATTGCGGAGAGGGATTTGCCGGTGTGCGATAATTCGAACGCATAGTTTCCAGATCATCCGGGGTATCGAATGCGTAATACGCATGACCGGCAGCCACCAGTTTTTCGGCATATTCGCGGTAGATTTTTTTGCGTTCGCTCTGGCGGTAAGGGGCAAAAGGACCGCCTTTCAGCGGACTTTCATCGGGTTCCATTCCGCACCATTTCAGGGTCTCGTAAATATATTCTTCGGCGCCGGCTACAAAGCGTGACTGATCCGTGTCTTCGATGCGCAGGATGAAAACTCCCTGATGCTGTTTGGCAAACAAATAATTATACAAGACGGTTCGTACACCGCCAAGGTGTAAGCCGCCAGTCGGACTGGGAGCAAACCGTACTCTTACTTTTTTTTCCATGGGGAACAAAGATAATCATTGGCAGAAGAAGGACTCCGGTGGGGGGCCGTTTTTTGTTAAAGCAGGG
>JAYWCS010000072.1:0-4559 GCA_043780315.1 Bacteroidota bacterium
CGTGCACAGAGCCAAAAGCATTCGACTGCAATAACACAGAATCAACCTTCTGATCATTCCCGTCAACCAGAAATAATTTTATCTGTTTAGCGATCAGGGATTTATATCTTTTTGTATTGAAATCGCGCGTCATCAAAAGGCCCTTGAAATAAACAATCTGTCCCGGACGGTAAATGGACCGATCTGTAAATAAATTATCTTTTAATTCCTGCTCTTCATAGATTTGCGGGTTTTTTTGTATCTCCAGATCATCGTCCCGGTAGTAAGTGGAATACGATTCATTCGATAAATAATCCTTCCCAAAATAAAATTCAAGTTTTGTTTCCCCATATTCTTTTGAAGGAGTTAATTTAAAATGTCCCTGAAGATCGCCCTGATAGGTTCTGTTCAGTTTATAGTTATACTCTCCATTATTATATTTCTGCGTGTATGCTTTCACTTTTACACCCTGTAAAGGCTTTCCCGAATCACGGTCTACCACAAAATAATCAAAGCCATTGACGATAAAGGCAATAGAGGAACTGAAAAAGCTGGTGAAACCAAGCACAGCAGAATCACTGAAAGCCGCATCTGAACTGGTTAACAGGGCATATTGACCGGGCTCCAGCGCATCCACTTTTATTTCGACCCGGTGCGGCTGATAATCTGAAGTTTCCGGAAGCGGTTGTTGAAAACTTTTAACAAACGGCAGACTGACCAATTCCTTCCAAACCCTGACCTGGTAATTCCGGCTAAAATATTTTCGGTTCGATTCGTTCATCCGAATCAGGCGGCCATATAGCTGATGAATATTTTTATAAGAAACCAATACCCGGAAAGGTAAATCCGGAATATTCACACCCTCGATATTTAATTGAAACGACCTTCTGCGAATATTCGCCAACAGTTCTTCGCAGTTTGATTTCCCCTCGCTGGAATCCGGATTTTTAACTGCGCGACTACACATATTGATAGACTGCATAAAGTCATACCGGTGTAGGGTGTCCTTCAAAGGATCATACATGGCTGCCTGTGTTGCCCACCACTGCGCCTGCAAATACCAGGCGCCGGAAACGTCCGGCAAGTTTTCAAATTGAATGGTGATTCGCTGCAGCGCATTCATATAAAGCGAATCCTTATCAGACGCCGTTGCATTTTGATGAACAAAATGGATCCGGCTCACATCACAATCGATGCTGGCCGCGGGGTTAGTATCTTTTGCATGAAATCTTAGCAACTGCTGATAGATTTTTAGTGCGGTCAATGTATTAGATGCTGAATCTTTTTCTCTGAATTCGTATCGCATAAAGTGATTTGCCGCGGAAAACAGAATGGGTTTATCCACCAGGGATTGCTCCGCTGAAACAGCAGTTTCTCCCTGATCTCCCATGCGGAAATAATCCAGTGCACGCCAGGCAAGTAAATCAAACAAGCTGGGTCGCAAATTCCGGCTGTTCCCGGGAATAATAATTTCATTAAAGCGATCGATGGGTGTTTGCTGAAGCAAAACAGCATTTTCAATCGAAGAAAGATACAATGAACAGATCTTTTGATTGAAGCGATTGACGGTCCAGGTGTTAAAGTCTGCCGACGTATCCGCAACCATGGTGGTTCTGTTTTGCATCTGATGCCGGTGTCCCTGCAGGTATTGGTTTAGCTGTTCAGCTTCGATACTTTTTAAGAGACTGGCAACGCGGGTTGGCGCTGCAGCGATTTCATTTTCCAGATCATTTACCGACACGGAGATATTCCGATCATCCACCTGCTGCAGTTGATATTTATATATTATCGCTTTCACCCACTGCGGTTCCAGTTTATCCTTTTTCGCGGCATCATATACCTTGTTTACTTCGGTCAGGGCCGACTTCGGCAGGTTCTTTTTATTGATCAGCGAGTCGATTAAATTCCACTCCTTCTGGTAGGGAAAATTAGCTTGCGCAAATAAACCCTGATAACTAAGCAGTATCACCCAAGAAAGTAAAACGGATTTAATAAACATAATGATCGAATTTATATATTCTGTGATGAGCTTCTGGTCGTTGAGCTGATAAGATGCGCGATCTTCGGAAATGCATATCCTTTAACTTACTTATAACGATACCAAGTTAAACATTCGCCCCGTGTTGCCCTCTCAGATAGGTAAGCTTTTATCATTTATAAAAAATGTTTTATGAAAGCAAAATCTACCATCCTGATCGCAGCGTCTCTTTTTCTGATTACTGCCACGCAGGCTCAGTATCGGGGCGGTTATGCGGATCGCAGGGATCAACAGGATCAGTCATATTATAATAATAGCCGCGAACAGGCATACTATGATCATGACCGGAATCGGGCATACTATAACAATAACCGCGATCCGGTTTACTATATCGTTGAACGTCGTGACTGGAGAGAAATTGAATATCAACGGCACCGCAGGGAACACCGGGATTTCAGAATGGACCGTCGGGTATTTTATGGTGATCATTGCGGTGCCTACCCCTATGCACCGGTTTGCGCCCCCCATCACGTAGTCGTTTACGGATATTAACCGAAGCCTACATAAACAAAAACCCGCTCATCCATTGAGCGGGTTTTTTTATTTACTTGTACTTTATTTTTTTTCCTTTAGTACTTTGGCCATTGTCGCGCCGATATCGGCCGGACTCTGAACCACCGTGATGCCACATTCGGCCATGATTTTCATTTTCGCTGCAGCGGTATCATCGGCTCCTCCGATGATGGCACCGGCATGACCCATCCGTCGGCCGGGCGGCGCGGTTTTTCCGGCAATGAATCCCACAACGGGCTTGCGGTTGTTGGCTTTAATCCATACCGCCGCTTCGGCTTCCATACTGCCCCCGATTTCCCCAATCATTACGATGCCTTCGGTATCGGGATCGTTCATCAATAATTCCACGGCTTCTTTTGTGGGCGTTCCGATGATCGGATCTCCACCGATACCGATGGCGGTAGACACTCCCAGACCAGCTTTCACCACCTGGTCGGCCGCCTCGTAGGTAAGCGTTCCGGATTTAGAAACGATACCGATCTTTCCTTTTTTAAAAACAAATCCAGGCATAATGCCCACCTTACATTCGTCCGAAGTTATTACTCCGGGGCAATTCGGTCCAATTAAGCGGGTATTCGTGCTCGTTAGAAAAAGTTTTGCTTTTACCATATCCTGCACCGGAATACCTTCTGTAATGCATATCACCAGCGCAATCCCGGCTTCCGCTGCTTCCATAATCGCATCCGCCGCAAAAGCAGGTGGAACAAAAATGATGGAAACATTGGCGCCTGTGGCTTTTACTGCATCGGACACTGTATTGAAAACCGGACGGTCGAGGTGTGTATTTCCGCCTTTTCCGGGGGTCACACCGCCAACTAACTTCGTTCCATATTCGATCATCTGGGTAGCATGAAAACTGCCTTCTGTTCCCGTAAAGCCCTGTACGATAATTTTGGAATCTTTATTAACTAGAACTGCCATTGTATTTGTTTAGGTATGTTTTTAACGTATAAAAATTAGTTATTTCAGCAATTCATCCATGTTCCGGTTATTATCGATCTTTCCGCGCATTTCCAGCATGCGCATGTCCTTGGCATCCTGCAGGAACTCGGAAGCAAAAATAAAATCATTCAGTTTTTTATTCTTACTGAAAATAATTTCCTTATTCGATCCTTCCCACTCTTTCACTCCTTCACTCATATAAATAATATGGTCGCCGGTTTCCATCACACTATTCATGTCATGGGTATTTACAACGGTCGTAATATTATATTCAATGGTGATTTCCTGAATGAGTTTATCGATGAGTATTGACGTGAGCGGATCCAATCCTGAATTCGGCTCATCACAGAAAAGATATTTCGGATTCAACACAATGGCCCGGCCGATACCGACACGTTTTTTCATCCCGCCTGAAATTTCTGCAGGAAACTTTTTGTTTACATCCTTCATATTCACCCGGTCCAGCACCTCGTTGACCCGTTTGAGTTTATCCTCAAAACGATCATTGGTGAACATATCCAGCGGAAACATAATATTCTGTTCTACCGTCATGCTGTCGAACAAGGCAGATCCCTGAAAAAGCATACCAATCTGGCGGCGAAGCATTTTTCTTTCATCATCATCCATGGCCGTAAAACTCTTACCTCCGTAGCAGATCTCGCCTGAATCTGCTTCAAACAGACCGACCAGGCATTTCATCAACACCGTTTTCCCGCTTCCGCTGGAACCGATGATGAGGTTGCATTTGCCGGGTTCGAAATTGACCGTTACCCCATTGATAACCGTTTTTCCATCGAACCCCTTTTTTAGATCTTTAATCTCAATCATGCGTGATCGCTTATAATAGAATAGATGAAAGCACGTAGTCGGTTAACAGAATCAGGATACAACTCACGACGACGGACTTCGTACTGGCCCGCCCGATTTCCAATGCCCCGCCACTTACATAATAACCGTAGAAGGAAGATATACTGGAAATAATAAATGCAAAACAATAGGCTTTGATCAGCGCAAATAAAACGTTATAGGGTTTGAAATACTGAAACAGTCCTTTATCAAATTGTGAAGTTGAAATGATACCGGTCGC
>JAYWCS010000073.1:0-8647 GCA_043780315.1 Bacteroidota bacterium
CCAAAAAAGTGCCGGTAACTGCCTAGGTGCAGACTTGTGAACCCTGCCAGATACAGATCGACAAAATATCAAATTAGTACTATGCCAGAAGATAGAAACCTAAGGAAAACGAGAACCGGAGTTGTCAGCAGCAACAAAATGGATAAGACCGTAGTAGTTGCCGTGGAAAGAAAAGTACAGCATCCGATTTACGGTAAATTCCTGAAAAAGACAACCAAGTTTCATGCCCATGATGAAAAAAACGAGTGCAGTATCGGCGATGTGGTTCGGATCATGGAAAGTCGTCCCTTGAGCAAAACCAAGCGCTGGCGCCTGGTGGAAATCGTGGAGAAAGCGAAATAAACTTCATTCTAAAAAACGTATTAAATGATACAGCAGGAAAGCAGACTAAATGTTGCAGATAATAGCGGTGCCAAAGAGGTGTTGTGCATCCGGGTGTTGGGAAACAGCGGACAGGATTATGCCAAAATCGGAGATAAGATTGTAGTGACTGTAAAAGATGCACTTCCTGCTGGTGGTATAAAGAAGGGAACGGTTACCAAGGCTGTTATCGTTCGTACCAAAAACAAGTTGCGCAGAAAAGACGGTTCGTATATCCGCTTCGATGATAATGCGGTGGTGTTATTGAATCCGAGTGATGAACCAAGAGGGACCCGTATTTTCGGACCTGTTGCCAGGGAATTGCGTGATAAAGGTTATATGAAAATCATTTCATTGGCACCGGAAGTACTGTAGACTTGACGTTGAAAGTATTGAGCGTAAGCAATAAGAGATATAAATTAGGATAAAGAAAGTATTTTAAAATAAAAAAGCATCTAGCGGTCAGCGTTAGGCGTTCAGCGAAAAAAAGGAAACATGGAAAGCAGATTTAAGCCCAAATTCAACATTAAAAAGGGTGACAAAGTGGTGGTGATCACAGGGGACGATAAGGACCTGAAAAAATCCCGTTTGGTTCTGGAAGTATTTCCGGATGAAGCCAAGGTGTTGGTTGAAGGAGTAAATATTAAAACCAAACACACGAAGCCATCTGCCCAAAACACGAAAGGTGGAATAATGAAAATTGAAGCACCGATTCATATATCAAATGTGCTGCTCTGGGATGCCAAAACCGGCGGACCATCGAAATCAAAGCGCACCCGGGAAAACGGAAAACTTATTCGCATCGCAAAAAAATCAGGGGAGGTAATTAAATAATGAGCACAACGAAATACACTGCCCGTCTGGCGGTAAAATACAAAAAGGAAATCGTACCGGCACTGGTGAAGAAGTTTGGTTATACATCCATCATGCAGGCACCGAAGTTGGAGAAGATTTGTCTGAACCGTGGTATTAACGGCGCCGTTTCCGATAAGAAACTGGTAGATATTACCATTGAAGAACTGACAACGATTACGGGTCAGCGAGCGGTTTCGACTGTTTCAAAGAAGGATATTTCGAACTTCAAACTCCGTAAGGGGTTGCCAATCGGGGCGCGGGTAACATTGCGCGGGGAAAAGATGTACGAATTCCTGGATCGTCTGGTAGCTGCAGCGCTTCCCCGTGTACGTGATTTCAAAGGGGTGAGTGAAAAAGCTTTTGATGGCCGCGGTAACTATACCCTGGGTATCACGGAACAAATTATTTTTCCTGAAGTGGACATAGATAAAGTGAATAAGATTACGGGAATGGATATCACCTTCGTGACAACGGCAAATACCAACGAAGAAGCGTATGAGTTGCTGAAAGAACTAGGTATGCCCTTTAAGAATGCTAAGAAGGAAGAAGTAACTAATTAACAAGAGAGTTCAAATCAATTAATAAAAATTCATGGCCAAAGAATCAGTCAAAGCCAGACAAAGGAAACGGGAAGTAATGGTTGCTAAATATGCCGACCGGCGTGCGGCACTGAAAGCAGAAGGCAATTATAAAGCCCTTGACCTGCTTCCTAAGAATGCATCTCCGGTGCGTTTGAAAAACCGTTGTCAGTTAACCGGACGTCCGCGTGGTTACATCCGTTACTTTGGCGTATCAAGGAACATGTTCCGGGATATGGCATTGCAGGGTAAAATTCCGGGTGTAAGAAAAGCGAGCTGGTAATTTGTTAGTTGGTGTGACGGTTGACGCTACGCCTTCAACCATCCACGGTCAATAATAATTATAAAGACTTTAATAGATATAAAATGGTAACAGATCCTATAGCAGATTTTCTCACCCGAATCCGTAATGCGCAGATGGCGAATCACCGGATTGTGGAGATCCCTGCTTCGAACCTGAAAAAGCGGATGACAGAAATTCTGTATGATAAAGGTTATATCCTCAAATATAAATTTGAAGATGACAGCAAACAGGGTATGATCAAGATCGCCCTGAAATACGATCCAACTACGAAGGAGCCGGCAATCCGGAGTCTTGAAAGAGTAAGTCGTCCGGGTTTGCGCCAGTATGCGAGTCCTGTAGAATTTAAACGTGTGAAAAACGGACTGGGTATCGCTATCGTTTCTACGTCCAAGGGCGTGATGACCGACAAAGACGCGAAAACACAGAATGTGGGCGGTGAAGTATTGTGTCACATTTATTAATTGTTTTTAAATCAGTTGTGCGTGAGAGCGGGAATGTAGTAAACTGATTTTCAATTTTTCAATTTTTCAAATTAGAAAATATGTCCAGGATAGGAAAAAAACCGGTTGTTATTCCCAGCGGCATCACCGTTACGGTGGGTGCTGATAATATTGTGACCGTAAAAGGACCAAAGGGTGAATTGAAGCAGGCGATCGACCGCGATATAAAAGTGGAAGTGAAAGACAGTCAGATTAACATCACCCGTCCTACCGACCAGATCCGTCATCGTGCGTTGCATGGTTTGTACCGTTCACTCATGTCAAATATGGTGAAAGGCGTGGCTGAAGGTTACAAGAGACAACTGGAACTGATCGGGGTGGGTTTCAAAGCCTCCAATCAGGGAAACCTGCTTGATCTGGCACTGGGATATTCACATAATATTATTTTTGAAATTCCAAAGGAACTTAAGCTGGTAACAGCGCAGGAGAAAGGAGACAATCCGAAAATTATTCTGGAAGGAATTGATAAACAACTGATCGGACAGGTCGCTGCGAAAATCCGCGGTCTGCGTAAGCCTGAACCATACAAGGGTAAAGGGATTCGTTACACGGGTGAAGTTGTACGTAAGAAAGCAGGCAAGGCAGCAGGTAAATAATTAGGGAATGAGGGAATTAGTCCCGGCGCAGGCTGGATAATTTCTCAAACTCCGGATTTCCAAATTTTCAAATTCAAAGAGATGGATAAGCTTATAAAAAGACAGAAAATCAGATACCGCATCCGTAAAAAGGTTGCAGGAACCCCTGATAAACCCCGTTTGTCGGTCTTCCGCAGCAATAGCGAAATTTACGCGCAGCTGATTGATGATGATAACGGTAAAACAATTGCTGCTGCTTCTTCCCGCGATAAGGATATCGTTGCCCAGAAAGTGACTAAAACGGAAAAAAGTAAACTAGTAGGTGCAACGATTGCCCGCAAGGCAACTGAACTTGGTATCCAGAAAGTCGTATTCGACCGCGGTGGTAATCTCTATCACGGCCGGGTGAAAGCCATTGCAGAAGGAGCCCGTGAAGGCGGATTGCAGTTTTAATTATTAAAATATTATTTGTAAATATTAATCATGGCAACAGCAAGTATATCTAAGATCAAGGCCGGCGACCTGGAGTTGAAAGAAAAAGTGGTTTCCATAAACCGGGTGGTGAAGACCACCAAAGGTGGGCGTGCTTTTAGTTTCTCAGCACTCGTAGTAGTTGGAAATGAAAACGGAATCGTTGGTCATGGTTTGGGTAAAGCCAAAGAAGTACAGGAAGCCATTACTAAGGGAATTGAAGATGCTAAGAAAAACCTGATTAAGGTTCCGATTATGCATGGTACGATTCCACACGATCAACTCGCAAAAGAAGGCGCGGCGAAAGTACTCATCAAGCCGGCTGCCCATGGTACGGGTGTAATCGCCGGAGGCAGCATGCGTGCGGTATTGGAAAGTGCAGGTATCACGGATATCCTGGCTAAATCACTGGGTTCTGCCAATCCACATAACGTGGTGAAAGCAACTTTTAAAGCCCTTGGTTTACTGAGAGAACCCATTCAGATTTCCAGAACAAGGAACCTGTCATTGAAGAAAATATTCAACGGATAAACCGGAATAAATCAGAAGGAAATGAAAAAGTTACGCATTACACAGATTAAAAGCGGCATCGACCGGTCCGAAAGACAAAAATTGACTCTGCAGGCACTCGGTTTGAAAAAACTGCATAATCCGCGCGAAATTGAAGGGACACCCCAGGTGCTTGGTATGGTCCGTGCAGTCAAACATCTGCTGAAGGTGGAAGAAGTATAATATTCAGGTGGAAATATGAAAATGCGGAAACGATCTTTCCTTGTTCTCAAATTCTCAAATTCTCAAATTAAAGACAATGAACTTACATACCATCCGGCCGGCTAAAGGCTCAACACATAAAGAAAAAAGACTTGGTCGCGGAGAAGCTTCCGGTAAAGGAGGAACTTCCACCAAGGGTAACAAGGGGGGACAGAGCCGGGCAGGTTATCAACGTAAAATGGCGCATGAAGGCGGGCAAATGCCGATCCAGCGACGTTTGCCAAAACGTGGATTTAAGAATCCGCACCGGGTCTCTTACATTGTATTCAATCTTTCACAGATTGAACAACTCGCTGAAAAATATGATATTAAGGAGATTTCTCCTGCTAACTTATATGCAACTGGTCTCATCGCCCGCACCGACCTGGTGAAAATTCTGGGTAATGGCGAACTGAAAACCAAACTGGTTTTCAAAGTAAACGCGGTGAGCGAAAAAGCCAAACTGGCGATCGAAACCGCCGGCGGGACGCTCGAACTCATTCCTGTAAAGGATCTGGTTAATGTTCAGAAGAAGCAGAAAGCAGCTCCCGTGAAATCCTAAAATAGTTTTGTAACTTGCCTAAACGACCCGGTCGTTTTTTTTGATTGCAGCACTTCCTTAATAATTACGAAGAACGTGAAGAAATTTTTTGATACTTTAAAAAATATATGGAATATAACAGAATTAAAAAGTAAGATCCTTGTGACTCTTTCTTTACTTCTGGTTTACCGTTTCTGTACATATATTGTTTTACCGGGTATTGATCCCAATAAACTGAGTAGCCTCAGTGGCGCCAAATCTGGCGCGTTGGGTTTAATCGATGCCTTTTCCGGCGGTGCCTTTTCTCAGGCCTCCATTCTGGCACTGGGTATCATGCCCTATATCTCTGCATCCATCTTTATGCAATTGATGAGCATTCTCGTTCCTCAAATGCAGAAGGTTCAGAAAGATGGTGAAAGCGGCAGAAAGAAAATTAATCAGTGGACCCGCTATCTCACCGTGATCGTGACCTTCGCCCAGGCCTATGCCTATGTGGGTTATTTGAAAACGATGGGCCGTGATGCCATCATAGAAAGTTTCAGTGCCTATTTCTGGCTAACAACACCGATATTATTAACAGCAGGTACTTTGTTTGTGATGTGGCTGGGTGAAAAGATTACAGACAAGGGTTTAGGTAATGGTACCTCGATCATTATCATGATCGGAATCCTGGCGCGGTTCCCCAATGCGGTTCGCCAGGAATTCCTGGCCAAATCAGTTATGGGGAGTGGTGGTATTCTGATTTTTGTTATTGAAATTGCCATTCTGGTTGCCGTAATTATGGGCCTGATTGTTTTGATTCAGGGGGTTCGTAAAGTGCCGGTGAATTACGCAAAACAGATTGTTGGAAACCGTCAGTTTGGTGGTGCCCGCCAGTTTCTTCCGCTGAAAGTAAATAGCGCCGGTGTAATGCCGATTATCTTTGCGCAGGCCATCATGTTTCTACCAACCCTGATCTCTTATACCAGTTTTGAAAATAAAGAAGGGATCTCCAGGATATTTTCTGATCCACGCGATTATGTACATATGATTTTCTACGGAATCATTGTGATCGGATTTACTTTTCTATATACTTCGCTCATCTTTAATCCCAAGCAGGTGGCTGATGATCTCAAACGCAACAACGGTTTTGTACCAGGTGTTAAGCCCGGTCAGCCTACGGCGGATTTCATTGGTTCGGTGATGGATAAAATAACGCTACCCGGTGCGGTCTTATTAGCTATCGTAGGTATTTTACCCGGATTTGCACAACGCGCAGGCGTGACTCAGGGATTCGCTTCCTTTTACGGAGGCACGTCACTGCTGATTATGGTTGCCGTCATTCTGGATACGCTACAGCAAATCGAAACCCAGCTGCTGATGCGTCAGTACGACGGGCTGATGAAGTCTGGTCGTATTCAGGGCCGTCAGTCGGTTACCAACGCCGTCATCTAGGATGATCCATTACAAAACGAAAGCAGAAATTGAACTCGCTCGCGAAAGCTGTTTGCTTGTGAGTAAAACACTGGCGGAAACCGCGAAACTGCTGAAGCCAGGAATTCCGTCTCTTACGCTGGACAAATTCATCGGTAACTTTATTCGCGATCATCAGGCGGTTCCTTCCTTTCTCAACTACAATAGATTTCCATTTAACTCCTGTATGTCCGTCAACGACGTGGTCGTGCATGGGTTTTCCAATGAAAAGGAATTACAGGAAGGGGATATTATTTCCATCGACGTGGGGGTTTTTAAAAACGGGTTTCATGGAGACCATGCCTACACTTTTGCGATCGGTAATCCGGGAGCTGCCATTGCACAGTTGATTCGGGTTACGAAGGAATCTTTATATAAAGGCATTGAAAAAGCCATTGCCGGCAACCGGATTGGTGATATCTCCTTTGCCATACAGGAACACACAGAGAAAAAATATGGTTACGGCGTCGTGCGCGAACTCGTGGGGCACGGACTGGGAAGAAACATGCATGAGGATCCGCAGGTTCCCAATTACGGCAAACGCGGATCGGGAATAAAAATGAAAGAAGGGTTGATACTGGCCATCGAACCCATGATTAATCTGGGCAAACGGGACGTGTATACCGAGGCCGATGGATGGACCGTCCGAACGGCCGACCACAGTGTTTCTGTACATTTCGAACACGATGTTTGTATTGGAAAAAACAAAGCAGATATTCTGTCTGACTATACGCCCATCGAAGCCGCGGAAAGAGGAAATTCGGCCCTTTTTTGTAGCTAAATCGATTGGTTAACGGTTCTATTGGTTGATGGACTGAATTCACTATCCACCATCCACCTAAAACCAACCACCGTCAACCTAAAACCAACCACCGTCAACCTAAAACCATCAACCAAGGGAACCGTCAATATCTATCATCCACTCACGGCAAACTCCCGCAGGGCATCATTCAGACTGGTTTTTAAATCGGTAGAATGTTTACGCTGACCGATGATCAGGGCGCAACCGACCTGATATTCACCGGCAGGAAATTTTTTAGTATAAGATCCAGGTATTACAACGCTGCGCGCGGGTACACGGCCTTTATATTCCACCGGTTCGGCACCGCTCACATCAATAATTTTTGTGCTCTGTGTTAATACCACATTGGCACCCAGCACGGCCTCTTTTTCTACCCTGACCCCTTCCACAACTATACAACGGGAACCAATAAAACATCCGTCCTCAATGATTACCGGTGCGGCCTGTAAGGGTTCCAATACGCCTCCAATGCCCACGCCGCCACTCAAATGCACGCCCTTTCCAATCTGGGCACAGCTGCCGACAGTAGCCCATGTATCCACCATGGTGCCTTCATCCACATACGCTCCGATGTTGACATAACTCGGCATCATCACTACTGTCTTCCCAAGGTAAGCGCCATAACGCGCTATCGCGTGTGGAACTGCGCGAACGCCTAATGCCGCATAATCTTTTTTTAATGCCATCTTATCATAGAATTCCATCGGACCCACCGTCCAGGTACGCATTTGCTGAATGCCGAAATACATTAGGATGGCCTGCTTCACCCATTCATTCACGATCCAGATTTCACCGTAAGGTTCTGCCACCCGTAACCGGCCCTTATCCGTTTCTTCAATCACCGCGCGGACGGCGTCGCTGTAGGGTTGATCCTTTAGTAGAGCACGGTTTGCCCATGCTTCCTCAATCATTGATTTCAGCTCCATCAGAGATATTTCTTGCAAACATAAGCCTTGAAAACCATCCCCGGGATTGATCCGCCGATATTTTGAATTGTTCGGTATTTTTGCTGCAAATGGACTTACCCGATTTTGAAAATGACCTGGTGTTATCTCTCGAAATTCTCCGTAAAGGGGGACTGATTTTGTATCCTACCGATACGGTGTGGGGCATTGGATGTGATGCCACGAATCCCGAAGCAGTAGATAAAATATATGCACTGAAACAACGACCGGCGAACCGGTCCATGATCGTTTTATTGGCGGATCAACGCGATGTTAATCGTTATACTGGTATTCCGCAACATTATATCAGCGAATACCTCGAACACAGCAGCCGTCCGACCACCGTGATTTATGAATGTGCGCTCGGACTGGCCGAAAATCTGATCGCGGAGGATGGAAGTATTGCCATGCGTATTGTGCAGGATGATTTTTGCAGACATCTTATAAAAAGATTTAGAAAACCGCTGGTCTCTACCTCCGCGAATATTTCCGGGGAGACGACACCTGAAAATTTC
>JAYWCS010000074.1:0-4566 GCA_043780315.1 Bacteroidota bacterium
CTTATAGGTTGATTTCAGTTTGACTTCCCGATAACATGGTTCTCACTGTATAGTTACAAATTATAAAATATTGATTGTAATTTTACCTCCTGAAAATGAATATTTTTCCATTTTATTTATGAGTAACCGAAAAATCGTGTGCCGGCGTATCCTTTTCGCAATGATGTTTTTCCCTTTGTTCAGCCTAGCGCAGACAAAGCCAAAGAAAGAAAGAAAAGGGGAATTCTATTTTTCCTGGGGCTACAATGCCGAATGGTATTCCCGGAGTAATATTAAAGTGAGTCAGCCCTCGTTGGGCAACTCTTTTACGTTCGTCGATGTTCAGGGCAAGGATCATCCTGGTTGGAATGAACAGTTTTTCACGAAAGCGATTAGTATTCCCCAGTACAATTATCGCATCGGTTACATTTTCAACAAGGAAAAAGGATGGGGTTTTGAAATTAATTTCGATCACACGAAATGGATATTTGAAGACAACCAAATGGTTCATATCAAAGGAAAAATCAATGGTAATCCCTATGACGGTCATGTGTTATTTGCCGACAGCGTAGCCGGTTCAGACTCCAGCTCTTATCATTATCTAAACAATGGCGCTAATTTTTTGCTTTTCAATATCGTGAAACGCTGGTCCATTTATAAAAACAGAAAAGGTTCTATTAAAATCGACGGACTCGGAAAATTTGGTATCGGCCCCGTCATACCCCATGTGCAGGTGAAATATTTTGATCAGCCGCAAAATGATCCGCATTTTCAACTCGGCGGATGGAACGTAGGTGTTGAAGGAGCACTGCGAGCCACCTTTTTTCACTATGTATTTATCGAATACACGAACAAACTGGATTATGCCCGTTATACAAATTTAAAAATCTACCAGGGCACAGCGAAGCAGGCATTCGGGACCTATGAAATGATTCTCAACCTCGGGTTTACTTTCCCGGTGGGTAAAGCAATTAAATAAAATTTATCCACGAACGCCCGAAACCGTCAGCGCATCGGAAACTTCTTCTCAAGCAACCACCAGAATCGCCTGCGCTTTTTTAGTAAATCATAATTGCTGGTTATATAGGAATTGATATGTTTCATCGCTTCATTGATATCATCTGTTACGAGCACGAGATCGAGGTCCGTCTTTAAAATCGTTTCTTCCAGTACCATTTTATTAAACATCTCCAGCAGGGGTTCATAGTAAGACTTTCCAAAGAGAACTATTGGAAATTGTGTAATGGATTTCGTTTGTATCAATGTCAGCGTATTGAACAATTCATCCATCGTACCAAAACCGCCGGGCATCACAATAAAAGCATAGGAATATTTTAAGAGCATCGCTTTGCGCAGGAAAAAATAATCAAAGGTGATACTTTTTTGCATGTACGGATTCGGCTGTTGTTCGTGGGGGAGACGAATATTACAACCCAGCGATTTACCGCCATTTTCAAACGCGCCGCGGTTTGCCGCTTCCATGATCCCCGGGCCACCGCCGGTCATCGTTGAAAAACCCATTTCGGCAATACGCTTTCCAAATTCCCGCGCTGCCCTGTAATAGGGATGGTCCGCTTTGAAACGCGCAGATCCAAACACGGTTATACACGGTCCTGCAAAATACAATGCCCGGTTAGCCATCAGGATCTGATGAAATACCTTCCAGGCGAATACGAGTTCCGACCCACGGCTCTGCGGACCCTCCAGGTATAGCGGCTTTTTCGACTGGATAACGGGCGGCAAATCGGGCATAAGATCCGTATGATTTTAAAAAACAAAAAGTAAATTACATATCGAATATAATCAAACAACACGATGGCATCTCTTCGAATTATTAGTTATAACGTAAATGGAATACGCTCGGCAATGAAAAAAGGTTTGGTGGACTGGTTAAAAACAGATCCGGCAGATATTATTTGTTTTCAGGAAACCAAAGCCGAAAAAGAAAATGTGGCCCATGCTGAATTTACTGCCTTGGGATATCACGATTTTTGGTACAGCGCACAAAAAAAAGGATACAGTGGGGTGGCGGTGCTCACAAAAATAAAGCCCGATCACGTGCAATATGGGACCGGGCATGAAATGAGTGATTCCGAGGGAAGGGTTATCCAGCTTGACTTTGGCGATATACATCTTATCAATGCTTATTTTCCTTCAGGCACATCCGGTGAGCTCCGGCAGGGATTTAAATATCAGTGGCTGGATGAATTTTATCTCTACCTCAATAAGCAAAAGAAAAAATATCCGCACATGATCCTTTGCGGAGATTATAATATTGCCCATCGCGAAATTGATATTCACGATCCAAAAGGAAATAAAAATTCATCCGGTTTTCTTCCGGCAGAAAGAGCCTGGATGGATAAATTTCTTGATAGTGGCTGGACAGACAGCTTCCGGCAACTCCATACAGAGCCTGGACGCTACAGCTGGTGGAGCCAGCGTTTTCCAACGGTACGTTTGAACAATAAGGGGTGGCGGATCGACTATATCAATGTGACCAAAAATCTGTCGGATCGGGTCCTGAAAGCAGATATATATCCGGATGTAAAACAAAGCGACCATTGTCCGGTATTTCTCGACCTCATAAAATAAGTAGTTCTTGTCCATAAAGATACACAGTAGGAGTGCAATCAAATCAATTTCGTCTGAAACCCTTATCTGTCATGATTTATACCCCTCCGTTGATTACTGAAAAATTTTGTCAAATATAAAAAGCTGGTATATTTGCCTTAACAAATATTACACTATGAACAAAGCAGATTTAATTTCAAAACTTTCGGATGATGCCGGTATTACAAAAACGCAGGCGAATGAAACACTTGATTCATTTATTGAAGCGGTAACCAAAACGCTGAAAGCGGGTGGTAAAGTTACCCTGGTTGGATTTGGAACATTTACCGTTTCCAAAAGAGCTGCCCGGAACGGTCGTAATCCGCAGACCGGCGCCGTAATAAAAATCAAGGCGAAAAAAGTAGCAAAATTTAAAGCAGGTAAGGAATTGTCTGCCAAATTATAATGAAAGTTCTTTTTTACTGAATTTCAAAGCGCCGGCCTTTAGATTTAATTCGCCGGCCCTTTATTTTTTACGGATATTTGCATTCTTAATACAAAACCATGGGTAAAGGCGATAAAAAGACTAAAAAGGGTAAAATATTTTCAGGTTCATTTGGCAAGAGCAGACCGAAAAACGAAAAGAAGGTTGTCGTAGCGAAGAAGAAAGACGCTTAGGAAAGTGTGGAAGTGTGGGGGTATGGAAGTGGGGCTGCCAACTAAATTAAGTGGCCGATATCTCCTTAATGAATTGCTTTATCAATGGAGGCGCCAGTCTTTCGATTTAGAAATTAGATTCCTGATTAAGGATCTGGTATCTCAATTGAATCGCCAGTCGTTCGATTAAGAAGGCAGACTGTCGATTAAGGAGCCAGTCTCTCAATCGTCCATTCTCCATTTTCCTGCAATGTATATAATAAGCGATCGTGCAGCCTGTTTGGACGGCCTTGCCAAAACTCAATGGTGACGGGCCGCACTAAGTAGCCGCCCCATTGCGAGGGTCTGGAAATCGATGTTTCAGAGAATTTAGCTTCAAACTGATTCGCACGATTAATAAGCCAATCACTGCTTTCTATTACTTGGCTTTGGGGAGAAGCCCAGGCACCAATCTGACTTCCGGTGGGGCGGGAAATGAAATAATCATCGCTATCCTTTTTACTCAGTTTTTCCACCAGTCCGGTGACACGGATCTGCCGTTCGAGTTCTTTCCAAAAAAAGACCAGACAGGCGCGGGGATTTTCCAATAACTGCCTTCCCTTAAAACTTTCATAGTTAGTGAAAAATTGAAATCCCGAAGCATTGTAACCTTTGAGTAAGACGATACGTGCAGCCGGCAATCCATCTGCCGAAGCCGTTGATAAGGTCATGGCATTTACTTCCAGAATGTCACTGTTGCATGCATCCTGCCACCAGTATTCAAACTGATGCATGGCATTTTTCGAGACCTCGTCCGTATTTAATTTTTGAAGTCTGTATTCTTTTCGGATATCGGCAGGAGAAGTCATATGCAAAATTACCGACAAAAAGCCGAACCATCAACCGTCAACCATAAAACCGTCAACCATAAAACCGTCAACCATAAAACCATCAACCATAAAACCATCAACCATAAAACCGTCAACTGTCAACCATAAAACCGTCAACCGTCAACCATAAAACCATCAACCATAAAACCGTCAACCATAAAACCGTCAACTAAATAATCGGAGCAGGCGGATCTTTAGGAAACGATCGCGATAAAATAGATTCCATTTCACTGATTCTGCGCAGCTGTCCTTCCATTTTTTTATGTTGCTCTGTCGCATCCTGCAGATCGCGATTCAATTCTTCCTGGAATAACATTTTCTTATGGTATTGCTGGCGCTTGAAATTGGCCTCTTTGAGTTTATCTTCTGTATCGGCCAGGATGCGGCTCAGGCGCTGATTTTCGTCGAACAGGGCAGACTGTTTTCCTTTTACTTCATCGTATTCGCGACTCAGTTTAAAATATGATTCCTGCAATTGGTCGTATTCAATTCTTTTGCTATGAGGCTGTTC
>JAYWCS010000075.1:0-6271 GCA_043780315.1 Bacteroidota bacterium
CGACGGTTCAACACATTGCTGTCCACATCGCAGAGTGCGAGACAGGCTACCTGATCATGCGTTAACATGGCCATGAGATCCGACCAACCCATGCTGTTACATCCAATCAAGCCCACATGAATCATTTCTCCGGCAACAGGATGTTTGTTCCCACGATTTTTATCCCGCGATAACGTGTTTGCCATACCCGGTAATGATATCAAACCAAGACCTGCCGTGAGTTGCGATGCTTCTTTCAGAAATTTCCTTCGATTGGATGTCATGAGAATATTTTTAGCAGAATAAATACAAGGATTGCAATGGCTATTGAAGTTAGGACTGTTTTCGACCAATCAACCGATTTATTCGATGATTGGAGTGCCCAAATCGTAAAATCCCTCATTTTATTTATAGATCTAACTTACTGATTTTCAATTTAATAAGAAGTTTCTTTAGAAAATCTACGTGCAAAAGCTTGCATATTCGGGATTCGTTTTACATCTTTGTTTCATCGATGAGGTTTTTACGGTTTCGGATCGCAAAAACACCATCCACCAGAAAAAATCCTCCACTATCCTTTATTCCATTAACAAGCTATTCCGTCATTTATTTTTTTATATATACCCCCTAAACTAAACTTTATGAAAGCGATCTCTACCCTGGTTTCCCTGATGTTAATCGTTCTTACCTGTGCAACAAGTGCTTTTCTCTATCTGAACGAGAATTATAGTATCTCTGCACTCCTTTGCTGCGTTTGGATCATTTCTCTCACCGTTTGGATTGGAAAACATGTTGGTGTTGGAGATATTTTACTGAATAAATTCATTGTTAAGAATTCTTAATCCCGACAGTTCCCTATTTCCACTGGATTTTCATCGCACAAAAGGAGAAGATATTTGTTGCAATAATAAATATCAAATGAAAGTAGAAGTCTGGAGTGATATCATGTGTCCGTTTTGCTACATCGGCAAGCGAAACTATGAAAATGCCTTCAAGCAGTTTCGCAACGCTGCTTCTATCCAGATCGAATGGCACAGTTTTCAACTGGATCCAGCCATTCCATAAAACTCCGCCAGAAAACCAAATGTATATGAGTACCTCGCAGAAAAAAAGGACTCTCTTACGAGAAATCTGCGGCGCTGCACAAAACGCTCATCCAAACGGCTAAAACTTCCGGTCTTCAATATGATTTCGACAGAGCCATTGTCGCCAATTCTTTTGATGCGCATAAGCTGATTCAGCTGGCGAAAAAAAAGGAATGGGTGATGAAGCCGAAGAACGTTTGTTCCGCGCCTATTGAACCGAAGGCAAAGATTTTGGCGATCATCCCGTATTGATCGAATTAGGCAAGGAGATCGGACTCGAAGAATCCGAGATCACCGCCGCCCTGGCCAGTGATTATTTTACCGGTAAAGTAGAACAGGACATTGAAGAAGCGGCTGCTATTGGAATCAACGGCGTGCCGTTTTTTGTCTTCGATCGCAAATACGCCATCTCCCGGGGCTCAGCCACCCGAAGTGTTCCTCTCGACCCTGCAACAGTCTTTTCAGGAATGGCAGGATAACAATCAAGCACCTACTTTTTCTGTTACGGAAGGCGCCGCCTGCGGCCCGAAGAAATCTGCTAAAAAGTAGGGTTTCTTTTCGACGAATGGACGCATTTCATCGATTTTTAGAAGCACGCCAATACCTTTTTCAGGACATTTAGTTTTGCTTATATCGTTGACTATCAATTATCTAAGTGATTTTAACGAAATAAAAACGCTTAAAAGCTTGCATATTTGCCTTTCGATTTACATCTTTGTTTCATCGATGAGGTTTTTACGGTTCAGATCGCAAAAATACCCGTCGCTTCGAAAAAAGTCCTCCAACATCCTCTAATATTTCGTTTAGATCCAATCCCGCTGAATTACGAATCCAACTACCTTGATTACCCCAGTTCATTCGTAATTATTTTTTCTACATATACCCTAAACTGAAAATTATGAAAGCGATTTCTACCCTTGTTTCCCTGATGCTAATTGTTCTTACCTGTGCAACAAGTGCTGTTCTCTACCTGAATGAGAACTATAATATGTCTGCTATTCTTAGCTTTGTTTGGATTGTTTCCCTGACGGTGTGGATTGGAAAATCTGCAGGTGTAGTGGATATGCTGTTGAATAAATATATGGTGAAGCATTCTTAATATGCCCTTCGTTAAAAGTCATTCGTATGAAACACTTCTTCGTCATGTCATTGTTTCCCATTCTTTTTCAGTCCTGCAGTGGTCAGCATTTAAAAGTGGGCGACCCCATGCCATCGTTTTCATTGAAGGATCAAAATGGAAATACGTTTAACAGCAGGGAGTATACCGGTAAAAATGTATTAGTGATTTATTTCTACCCGAAAGATGAAAGCAGCGTTTGTACTAAAGAAGCCTGTTCTTTCCGGGACAATAATAAAGATTTTGTAAAAGCCGGAGCCCTGGTGGTGGGCATTAATTCAGGCACCGTAGAGAGTCATAAAAAATTTCAGGAAAATCACCAACTGCCTTTCCTTCTGCTCAGTGACCCGGAAAATAAAGTCCTGAAAATGTTTGGCGTGAAAAGTAAAATCATTTTTACCGGAAGAGAGACTTTCGTCATCGATAAAACAGGTAAAATCGTATTTACCTACGACTCCTTTACCAATGGGCCGGCCCACGAAAAAGAAGCCCTGAGCTTCGTGAATAAATTAAAATAATTTTCTCTGGAATACGCGCCCCTGGAAATGCATCGGATCAAACTATCTCTATCTTTGCATCCATTATGACAGATCTCGCAACGCCTGTAGTGCGCTCAAATATTTTTCTGAAGCTTCATCCGGTTCAACGTGTACTGCTGGGCCTTATTTTCAGCTTCATCGTCTACCTTTTTCTTCGTCCAGTTCATTTACATTATTTATTGGAATTCCTGTATCTATGGGATGTCTTTGCCTTTACGATCCTCTTCTGTGGGTGGGTGGTTATTTTTAACCGGGACGTGGTACAGATTCGTGAGTTTGCAAAAAGAGAGGACGGTAGCCTGTTCTATGTTTTTTTGCTCATCATCATATCTTCATTTTCCTGCCTCTTCGCCATGCTGCTGCTCTTTATTTCTAAAGAAAAAGTGACGATGGACGGACTCGTGTATGTCGGAGCCGCTGTACCGGCGTTGATCCTTTCCTGGTTAATGATTCACACAACTTTTACTTTTCGGTATGCACATATGTACTACGATGATGCGGAAGGAGACCCTAAAAAACACGCCGGGGGCATCCTTTTCCCGGAAGAAAAAAGGCCGGATTATCTGGACTTTGCATATTTTGGTTTTGTGATTGGAATGACGTTTCAGGTTTCCGATGTACAAATTACTGCGCGATCGTTTCGGCGAACGGCCCTGCTGCATGGGATCATTTCTTTTGCACTGAATACTTTTGTTGTGGCACTTACTATTAACCTAATCGCGGGTTTAAAGAAATAAATTATTTTCCTGCAGCCCAGAGAATAGCGTTCCCAAACATTCTTTTGAATTCGGCCGAATGAAATATGTTGGCATGATGGCCCATCTGAAAATATACATTACGCGCTTTCATTTTTTCGTTTGTCCAAATTACCGGATGCTTTTGATCTTCAACAATCAATGTGCCCCGGGTTCTCGGTACTATACAAACCTTCTGCCGGATCCTGCCCATGAATTTCGAATACCATTCCCACATGGAATATCCGCCAAACCCGCCGGGCAAAGGCGCATGATGAAAGCCTACCCAGCCCCCTTGTCCTTCTTCAATATATCTCGTAAATGAAGCTTTGGATATATCACTCCAGCGATAGGTCGGATAGTTCAGTTGAATGAATACTTTGCAATGCGATAAATAGTTATCACTGCGTGAATCTGCCTGATAAATGATTGTGAAGTCGAAATTGCTCTGGCTGGAAAATTCTTTCAGCCAATCCAGTGCGGCCAACACAAACCCTTCCTGAATTCCCCCTTTTTCGGTGAGCACCAACGCATGAAACATCAGTTTGGCTTGCGAATGATACGAAATCAGCTTCTGCAGATTCCCGTTTTTAACGGCTTGTCCTTTTGTTGAAAGCTGGAAAAAAAACAGGGATATCAAAACGTTAATTATAGCTGAAAACAGCTTTTGCATGAGGTTATTTGAATGTTATTACCCCTTTTTACAATGAATCCCCATGTATTCTAACCTATTAATCCCCAAATGAATTAATTTCATAGCTCATATAATACCGATGAACCGAAATTTTATTCTGAGAATTTCGCTTGCTGATATCACCCCGACCATCTGGCGGCAAATAAAAGTGAGTGATGATTTGTCCTTGTACGGACTACATCACATTATCCAAATAAGTTTTGGCTGGAAAAATTACCATCTTTACCAATACCTGCTTCATGGAATAAAATTTGGAAATCCTGAATTGCTCGACGATATGGAGAGTATCAATGACCAGGTAGTGCCCTTTGTCTCCCTGGCGAAGAAAGAAGGGGATACCCTGGAATATGAATATGATTTTGGTGACGGCTGGAATCACCGCATTCTATTGGAAAAAATTTTAATAGAAGAGCACACTCTCCCTTTTCCAATCTGTCTGGCTGGCGAAAGAAGCGCGCCGCCGGAAGACTGTGGCGGACCAACAGGTTATGATAATTTATTGTCGATCCTGAAAGACAAAAAGCATCTGGAATATAAAGCAACGAAGCATTGGGCCGGCCCTTTTAATCCGGAAAACTGCCATCTGGATGATATTAACAACTCCCTGAAAGCTATTGATACATATATCACCCGTTACGAGAATCAGATGAATTCGTAATCTGACTTTTGTAATGTTCAAACTGCTTTAACCCGGAGAATTGCTTTCTTTATTCAGCTTAGCCAATTCCTTTAGTATCTTATTGACATCTTCTTCCGTACTGGTGAGTTTCGTTTTGCAGATCTGAATCAGACGGGCTGCCCGTTTCACTTTTGCAGAAAGTTCATCCACAGAAATTTCACCCTGTTCGATTTCAGAAACAATGCCCTGTAATTCCGCAAACGCTTCCGTGTAATTTATATTCTCACTCATGATTCGTCCGTTGACAACACAATACTTTTTATATTTCCCTTGTATAGAACCGTATTCAACTCGTCACCAGCCTGCACGTTTTCAAGGTCCCGGATCGCCTTACCTTTTAACAGCGTCATACTATAGCCTCTTTTCAGTACATTGATCGGATCCATATTCTGGACATTCTTTTCAATATTGACCAGATCTACTGTTTGCTTTTTTAAAAACAAACCGGATTGCTCCAGGCAATCATCGCGGAATGAAATCAATAACAACTTTTCATTCCGAAACCGAAATAGCGCCTGCTGTAATAATGACTGCGACTCCGCCCGCAGCGTATGACGATTTCGAATCAAAATATTCTCTGTCACCGAGCTGAATAATTTCACTTCCGACTGGAACTTTGTTTTTTCCTCCAAAAGCAAACGCCGGGATTTGTCAATAATCTTTTCCAACGCCCGTTGAACCGGAACCGAAAAGTTATGCATTTTCTGTAAAAGAAATTCAGCCAGTTTAGTGGGTGTGATCGCATTTGAAAACGAAATCATCTCAGAAACCGTCTCGTTGGTAGCGTGGCCGATGCCGGTCAGCACCGGAATAGGGAAAAGCGCTATCTCTTTCGCCAGGGAATAATGATTATAGCAGGACAACCCAATATCCGCGCCACCTCCCCGCAGGATCACAACCACATCAAAGTGATTGATCACTGTTCGAATACGTTCGAATTGCCGGATAATGGAATCAACAGCTTTCTCCCCCTGCAGCAGAGAAGGAAATAAGAAATGGAAAAATTTATATTTCCATTCATTGCCCTCGATCACTTTCAAAAAATCAACGTAGCCCTTACTCGTTTCCACCGAAATAATTGCAATACGTTGCGGTAGCAAGGGTAGTGAGAGATTTTTATTACGATTGAAAATCCCCTCCGCCAGTAATTTATGAATGGTTTCCTGTTTCTCCCTTTGCAGGTCACCCATCGTAAAATCGGGGTCAATATCAATGATCCGGAGCGCCAAACCATACGTCGGATCAAAAGAAACCCGCGCGAGGAATAAAATTTTTATTCCGTCTTTCAACGGCTCTTTTAACGTGTTTAAAAAATTATTATTAATTTGTAAAAAATCATCCTTCCATAAAGTCGCGTTGATCTGTGCTATAATTTTACCATCCTGCTTCTCCACCAGTTCCGGAAAACAATGCCCGGATTGTTTATAATAATTTAATTTATTCA
>JAYWCS010000076.1:0-34184 GCA_043780315.1 Bacteroidota bacterium
GTGGTATAACTCGTCCATCCCGGCTGTTCCCGTTTTACGATATACGCGCTTGTCAATCCGGCGAACATCATGATGATGCTGCCGATGCCGACCCACAAAGTGAATTTATGGGGATGTATTTTTTTATTCTGGTCAACCACGCGATTATATTCTATGGATGGATTCGTTCTTTAAATTTCAATGTGCCACTTTATCGATCAGCAAAGCCAGCAAAACCACGGGCAGATAGATGTAACTCCCAAACATCACACGCCTGGCCGACTGGATGGTCATCTCGCGATACAACCGGACACATTGAGCGATCATAAAAAAATTTGCGATCATCACGATCACCAAACTGATATTCCCACTCATGCCGCTAAAATACGGCAGCAAGCCGACCGGTAACAACAGTAATGAATATATAACTGCCTGCAGAGCAGAATATTTTGTTTGTCCATCCCCGGAGGGTAATAATTTAAACCCAGCCGCCGTATAATCCTTATGTGCAATCCAGGCAATCGCCCAGAAATGCGGAAACTGCCAGAAAAACTGGAACGCAAAAAGTATCCATCCGCCTGCCGTTAAACTATCGTTGCCCGCCGCCCAGCCAATCAAACAGGGCATCGCTCCTGGAATGGCGCCTGCCAAAACAGCTACCGAACTTACTTTTTTTAAAGGCGTATAAATAAAAGCGTAGAAAAATAAACTAAATACGGACAAGACCGCGGTCAGAAAATTAAAATGCCAAAGCAGCATGACACCGGTCAGTCCGCATATCACCGCAAACGACATCGCTTCGGCAACCGACATTCTACCCGAAGCCACGGGTCGGTTGGCCGTGCGTTTCATCATCGCATCGGTGTTTTTTTCCATTGCCTGATTTATGGCATTGGCACTCCCCGTTACCAACATCCCGCCAATAAATAAAACCATAATGGCCTTCCAGTCGTAAACAGTTACCAGAGGCGCTAACAGATAACTGATTACCGCTGAAAACACAACCATAAAACTGAGGTTAAACTTAACCAGCAGCATATAGTCTTTCAGCTTATCGGCAATCTTAAAAGAACCGGATTGTTTGATCGTGTCCTGCTCCATCAGATGAAAGGGTTTGTCCCCGGAACTAATGGTGCTGTTCATCGGCTCCAAGTGGTTCTGTTTGAAGGATAAAATCCTTTCCGTCTTTCGCTCCGTCTTTGCCGTAATCATACGCCCAGCGGTAAACTTCAGGAATTTCTCCCGGCCAGTTTCCATGGCCCGGACGAATTGGCGTTGTCCATTCCAGCGTATTGGCTTGCCATGGATTCTTTGTAGTTACTTTTCTTCCTTTAAATATTGAGTAGAAAAAATTGAATACAAACATAAGCTGCACGGCAAACACCACCATCGCAACGGTTGAAATAAACCGGTTTAGTTCCATGAACTGATTAAACGAAGACCAGCCTGAATAATCCAGATATCTTCTTGGCATACCGGCCAGACCTTCGTAATGCATTGGCCAAAAGATCAGATAGGCACCGGCGAACGTAACCCAGAAATGGATATAGGCCATGGTGTTATTTAAATAGCGGCCATACATTTTCGGAAACCAGTGGTACACTCCGCAGAACATTCCGAGGAACGCAGATACCCCCATCACGATATGAAAATGCGCAATCACAAAATACGTATCATGTAAATGAATGTCGAGTGTAGAATTGCCCAGGAAAATTCCGGTCAATCCGCCAGAAATAAACATACTTACAAATCCAATCGCAAATAACATCGCCGGCGTAAACCGAATATTACCCCGCCACAGGGTAGTCAGCCAATTAAATACTTTAATGGCCGAAGGCACGGCAATCAACAACGTCAGTAATACGAAAACGGATCCCAGGAATGGGTTTAGCCCTGTAACAAACATATGATGCGCCCAAACCAGGAAGGCCAGAATGGTAATAGCAAACAAGGAACCGATCATCGCCATATAACCGAAAATCGGTTTGCGGGAATTTACGGCCATCACTTCAGACACCAGACCCATGGCAGGAAGGATAATAATGTAAACCTCCGGGTGACCCAGGAACCAGAATAAATGCTGGAACAGGATCGGACTACCCCCTTCATTGGGAAGCGCCTTCTGGGTAGAAGCGATAAAAATATCAGACAGATAAAAACTGGTGCCGGCGTGCCGGTCGAACAATAATAATATTAATCCGGAAAGTAATACAGGGAAAGAGAGGACGCCCAGTATCGCGGTGAAAAACAACGCCCAGATCGTGAGTGGAAGCCGCGTCATACTCATGCCCTTTGTGCGCATGTTCAGGATTGTCGTAATGTAATTGAGCCCGCCCAGCAAAGAGGATATAACAAATAGGGCCATTGCCGTTATCCAGAAATCCATACCGGACTGCGAACCCAGCGAAGCATCGCCAAGCGCACTCAGCGGCGGGTATGATGTCCATCCACCACTCGCCGGACCTGTCTCAATAAACAAGGAACTAATCATTACTACGCTCGCCAGCCAAAAAAACCAGTAGGACAGCATATTTAACATGGGCGAAGCCATATCACGTGCTCCGATTTGCAAAGGAATCAGGAAGTTTGCAAACGTCCCGCTGAGTCCGCCTGTCAACACGAAGAACACGAGCACGGTTCCGTGCATGGTTACCAGGGCGTAATAAGCCTCCGGTTGAATTTTTCCGCCCTTTGCCCATTTACCCAAAATATCTTCCAGCCAGGGAAAAGTAGAATCGGGGTAGCCGAGTTGCAATCTGAATAACACAGACATTAGTCCGCCGATAATGGCCCAGATCATGCCGGTGATCAGAAACTGTTTACAGATCATTTTATGATCCTGGCTAAATACATATTTCGTGATGAAGGTTTCTTTATGATGATGGCCTTCATGTCCTTCTTCGTGCAGGTCGCGAGAAATATTTCCCACAACCGCTCCCTGTAACTTCATATCAGTACTCATCAGAAAAAATTTAAATCTTTAGTATCCTTTTTTTTCAACTTTTTTGCCGCCAACGTATCCGCCCGACGGGAATATCTTATTTTAAAGCCACCAATTTAGCTGGCGTTTCCGGTTTCGCAACGGCTGTTTTTATGGAATCCATCGGACCAGCATGCGGAGCCGGAAGCATATCTTTCATCACCTGTGCGTAATTTGAAACTTGTTTTGCACGCCATAGAACGAATTCCTCCTGCGTCACCACCTGAATCACTCCGCGCATGGAGAAATGCCCCCTACCACATATCTGGTCGCAGGAAATTTCATACTCAAAATCCGGATTGTTCGTCATTTTCTTCATCTCCTGCGTAGTATATTTCGGCGTAAACCAAAGCGTAGTAGGTGTTCCGGGAACTGCGTCCATTTTCATTCTGAATGCCGTCAGACCCACATCATGAATTACGTCGCGGGAATTAATAATCAGTTTGACCGGTTGATTCACTACCATATACATCGCACTGCTCACAACAATATCATCGTGTGTATTCTCATCATCCCATAACAAACCCAGCGAATTATTTTTTGCATCGCTGATATTCTTATAATATTTTTTTCCGAAAACACCATCTTTTCCCGGATATCTATAGATCCAGTTAAACTGTTTGCCGGTAATTTCAATCTGCATTGCATTCTTGGGAGCTTCGCCGGTGATCTGAAACCAGTACATCAAACCAAATCCTACGAGTACGGTCAGCGCAATGGCCGGAACGACCGTCCAGATCAGTTCGAGTTTGTTATTATGCGGAAAGTAATACCCTTTTCTTTTTTCTGAATACTGATACTTAAAAGAAAACCAGAACAGGAGAACCTGTGTAATAATGAAAACAATGCCGGTTATGGCGATCGTAATGGACAGCATCTGATCGATCTTCTCGCCATGGTCAGAAGCCGCTTTTCCAAGAATCTTGCCTTTGAATAATTCGTTGCACCAGTACACTCCGATCAGGCCAAGCACCAGAAAAGCCATCATCAGAAAACCGTTGATCCGGTTGTTCTGTTCGTTATTTTTCTTTTCGCCTTTCAGAATGCCTACATACTCACTCGCTTTCGCAATCTGAAAAGTGATTACAAAACCCAACAATAAAATCGCAAAGAGAAAAATAGTTGACATATAAATTTTAAGTATAATGAATAATACTTTCTTTAAAGAACGGATGATTTTTTGCTACCAGCGGATACTTGGCCAATACGTTGCCAGTCTGGAAAATAATCAATCCTACGAAGCCTGCCGCGATGCCAAAATCAAAGATATTCATCGGAACATGATCCGGCATCAGGCTACCAAAAACCATCTGGTAGAAATCGAGCCAGTGACCAAAGAGCAAAGCTACTGACATAAACGTTAAAGTGGCATAGTTACGCTTCGAGCTTCTGCGCATATATATTAACAACGGCGCAAGGAAATTGATCGTTAAATTAAAATAAAATATCCCGGTATAGGCTCCCTCAAAACGGGGCCTGAAATAGGTCGTTTCTTCCGGAATATTGGCGTACCATATGAGCATGAACTGGCTGAACCAGAGATAGGTCCAGAATACCGAAAAGGCAAACTGGAATTTACCAAGATCATGCAAATGCTCCACGTTCACATATTCCAGATATCCTTTGTTTTTAAGATAAATGATGAACAAGGTTACCAGGGCTACGCCGGCCACAAACGTGCTCGCAAAAGTGTACCAACTATACATGGTACTGAACCAATGTGCACTGATACTCATCAGCCAGAGCCAGGGAACAGTCGACGCCACGGTTAGGGCAAACCAAACGATAAATAAAGATGCCCAAACGGTGTTCTTAAAAATATATTTTCTGCCTTCTTCCACATCCAGCGGGCCCTTATCCAGTTCGCGGCTGAGGTTACGCATTTTATACCCCAGTACGCTCCAAAGGCCAATTGTGAGTGTGGTCCAGATAATAAAAAAGTTTGGATTTAGAAATCCTTTTTTTCCATTCAAAATAGGATCCTTTGCCACTTCGGCCTTATCGAGCCATTCGTAGATAAAATGTTTATGTCCCAGCACGATACACATCAGTATAACGAACGTGATTCCTCCTACCACAGGCACACAGGCTGAAATCGCCTCCGTTACCCGCCGAAAAGCGAGTTGAAAACCACCCATGCCGAGGGTCAACGCACAGAAAAAGAACATCGCTGCATTCACGACCAGTAAAAAATAAACACTATTCTGCAACAGGGCGGCCCAGAAGCGCATCTGGTGAGCTTCATCCCCGGTACCATACATGAAGTATCCGATGATGAGGGAAAGAATCCCTGCTACCATGAGCCCGATTGACCACATCCTGAAACCAGAAGGAATTTCAAAACGTTCTTTAATTGACATTCTTGATAATTTTTATATTGGCTGTCACTTACTTTTTAACTGTTGAATCCATCGCCGCAGCTGCCATGGGTTTGGATCCTGCCTGTTTCGATTTGATATAGGCAATCACCATCCACCGCTGACGTGTATCTAACTGGGAAGCATAACTGCCCATTTTATTTTTACCATATGTTACCGAATAGTACATCTGGCCTTCCGGCATCGCTTCGTATTTCGCATCACCCACCAATGTCGCCGGTTTAGCTGGATACGGACCGTCGCCACCTTTGTACAGCGGACCGTTTCCGTCCAGTTTACTACCATGACAAATCGCACAGTTCACCAGGAACAAACGTTCTGCTTCCAGCATGGTTGGGGCATCGAGTCCACTCAATGGATTCTTTACGACTTTAGAAGCCACATAGTTTACCGTATCACCCGCTGCGTCTTTTCCAATCGTAAACGGATACAGCGCACCGCGTTTCATCGTTCCGGCAACCGGCGTATTACTATAATGGATTCCCTTCTTTAATAATTCTTCTCTTTGTTCCGGCGTTTCAGAATACGTTTCATAGGCCCGGCTATAGGTCATATCCGGCATATATATTCTTCCCGGATCGCGACGTACTTCACTACAGGAAGTAACCAGTACCGCGATTAAACAAAAAGGAATCAGTTTTTTTTGGATCTGCATTGCTACATTCATTTCGTTATGCCAGAATGGTTCTTGAATTATCAACTCCGGGTATGTTCTTACTATAGGTTCCGAGCCACCAGCCGGTTTCTGCATCTTGCAGATGTACATCTGCGGCACCTGCCGATTTTAAAAATGCCAGCGCTTCCGCCTGATTTGTCTTTGCAGTGCATTCAATCACCATGACAAACTGATCGTCCGTGGCGCGAAGACTGAAATGATGTTTCCGTACAAAAGGAGCGAGCTGGCAGAGATAGCAAAACGTCAGTACCATGCCTACCGCCGCAAACAGAACCGTCAGCTCAAAAGTAATCGGCACCCAGGCCGGCAAAGCAAAATGCGGTTTACCGCCAAAATTCAGGGGCCAGTCATAAATCAACGCATAACTGATACCGCTAAGGGCCGTAGTGGTACCTGTGATACCATAAATAAAGCCGGCTGTGTGAAGACTTGTCTCACGTAAACCCATGGCATGATCCAATCCGTGAATGGGCATGGGCGTATACACATCATGAATTTTATATCCAGCCTTACGCACTTTCGTAACAGCGGAAAATAAAACCGCTTCATCGCCAAAACTCCCAACAACAAATCTTTTAATTGACATATAATCGCTTTAGCTGATATTTTTTATCAATGTGCGTGCTCGAATTCATGTGCAAATTCTTCCGGCGTTTCTTTCTCCTCGGTGCCCATCTTTGCTTTATAATTTTCGCCGGATTTTTTCAGAATATGCTTGATTTCCGCCAGGGCGATCACCGGGAAGAATTTCGAGAACAGGAAATAACAGGTAAAAAACAATCCGAATGTTCCGAGATAAAATCCAATCTCCCAGATCGTTGGTGCATAATAAGTACTCCATCCGCTCGGAATATATTCCCGGTACAACGAAGTAACGATGATCACAAAACGCTCAAACCACATACCGATATTTACAATTACCGACATGAAGAAAGTAACCACCAGATTTCTTCGCATCTTTTTAAACCAAAAGATCTGCGGTGAAAGAACATTACAACCCATCATAATGAAATAACTCCAGCCGTAGGGACTGAATATATTCGCCCGGTTTTGCATGAATGCAAAATTCTCATATTGGTTCTGCCCGTACCAGGCGATAAATAATTCCGTCAGATAGGCCACGCCCACAATCGAACCCGTGAGTACGATCACTTTATTCATCACATCAATATGCTCAATGGTGATATAATCTTCGAGACCCAGCACTTTTCGGGTTACAATTAACAGCGACTGTACCATCGCAAATCCGGAGAATACGGCGCCGGCCACAAAGTATGGAGGGAAGATCGTAGTATGCCAACCGGGTACAACCGAAGTAGCAAAGTCAAACGATACGATCGTATGAACCGATAGCACCAGTGGCGTACTCAAACCCGCCAGAACCAGCGACAAGGCTTCATGACGTTGCCAGTGTTTCGTAGAACCCGACCATCCGAAAGAAGCCACACCATAAAAAGTTTTACGCCATTTCAATTTCGCACGATCCCGCACACTGGCCAGATCGGGTAACAGTCCGCAATACCAGAATAATAATGAAACAATAAAATATGTTGAGATCGCAAATACATCCCACATCAGGGGCGAATTAAAATTCGGCCAGAGGGATCCACGTGTATTTGGATAAGGAAATACAAAGAAGGCCATCCACACACGTCCCATATGCCAGATTGGAAACTGACCGGCACACATAACCGCAAAAATCGTCATCGCTTCTGCCGCTCGGTTTACGCCCGTTCTCCAACCCTGGCGGAATAATAAAAGAATCGCAGAAATCAATGTACCCGCATGACCAATACCCACCCACCATACGAAGTTGGTGATGTCCCAGCCCCATCCAATGGTTTTATTCAGATTCCACTGACCCGTACCATAAATTACTTCACGGGTTACTGAAAAAATCCCGAAGCATAATAAGCCCACAGAGATCAGAAAGCCGGTCCACCAGAGTTTGGAAGGACGGTTCTCGATCGGGCGAATAATATCTTCCGTGATCTGGTGATAGTTCTTATCACCTGACACCAGCGGGGGCCTTACCTGTGATTCGTACTTTAATACAGACATACTGGGTTATCACTTTTCGCCTCTCCTTTTTTACCAGGAGAAGATTATTAAAAATCATTACACTTTTTCCTTCACTTCGGATTCCGGGTTGCGGACCTTGGCTAGATAAGTAATATTTGGCAATACGTGCAATTCTTCCAACACATGATACAAACGATGTTCATTTTCCTGTCTTGATTTTACAATGGCACTCTTACTGTTATTAATATTTCCAAAAACGATGGCTTCTGTCGGACAAGCCTGCTGGCAGGATGTTCTGACATCGGCATCGGTTAATACGCGGTCTTCTTTTTTCGCTTTCAGCTTGCCATCCTGCAAACGCTGTACGCAGAAACTACATTTTTCCATTACTCCCCTTGACCGAACCGTAACATCCGGATTCAGTACCATACGTGTTAAATCTTCGTTCATCATCAGCACCGCATCATTCAACTCCCCTACGCCTTTTGCATCCTGATTATTCGGGAAGCTGTCTGCGCCGGTATAATCTTCCCAGTTGAAACGACGTACTTTGAACGGGCAGTTATTCGCACAATATCTTGTTCCGATACAACGGTTATACACCATCTGGTTTAAACCTTCGCTGCTGTGATTGGTTGCAGAAACCGGACAAACATTTTCGCAGGGCGCATTATCGCAATGCTGACATAACATCGGCTGGAAAACAGTTTGTATACTATCCGGATCAGCAAGATTTCCGGTAAAATAACGATCGATGCGCAACCAGTGCATATCATGGAAACGTAATACTTCATTCTTTCCGACGATCGTAACATTGTTCTCCGCATGACAAGCCACCACACAGGCGCCACAACCCACACAGGAATTTAGATCGATCGACATACCCCAGTGTAAACCGGGCTTGTCGAAGTAGGGATATAAGGTTCCATCTTTTTCGTAATTCTCGAGACCACCAAACTTGGCCGTTTCTTTTTCCCTGTCATCCAGAATTTCATTCGGCTCCTTCACAAAGCTGGCCAGCGTTAATTCCTTGATCACCGAAGTTCGTCCTTCGTATGAACCATGAATCTGCATCTGCGCCACCTGGTACATTTCTTCTGTTTTTTCCAGACTGATATCCGGCGCCATCCATTCGGTAGTGGTACCGTTATTCATCAGGAAAGGAAATATATTTCTACCGGCGCCTACCGCTGCACGGCCGATATAAGCACCCGTATTTTTTGAATCTGCACTCTCACGGCCATACCCAACCGCAATGGCAATAACACCCTCAGGCATGCCGGGCACGACCATAATCGGAATCATCGTCTCGGCCCCGTTAGATTTGATATGAATCAAATGCCTTTCGGGATGCGACTCGTAATTATCTGCTTTGTTACGATCACTCAGATCGATATCATATTTTTCTTTGAGGAAGTTGGGCGACACCATGGCGTAGTTGTCCCAGGTAGCCCGTGTAATCGGATCGGGTAATTCCAGCAACCAGGGATTGTTACTCTGCGCACCCACCCCCATACTCACCTGCTGATAAACAACCAGCTCATACTTGCCGCCTTTTTTGAAAGAAGAGATGGCAGTAGCGGCAGCAGAAACAGCTGCGGCATTATAAGCCGCACTCATCGGAGCGGCTGCTGAAGCGGGTTCTACCACGCCATCTTGCAAACCTTTTTCGTATGCGTCATGACCACCCAGCTTGGATGTCCAGTAATCTTTAAAATAATTATCGTATGTAGTTTTATTGCCGGACCATAACATCAGAGAATCCTCAAACGGACGCGTCTGGAAAAGCGGTGCAATTACCGGCTGCATCATGGAAATATAACCAGCTTTCGCCTCTGCGTCACCCCAGCGTTCGAGGAAATGCGGTGAAGGCAATATGTATTTACACAATTCCGTGGTCTCATCAAGACGACCCGAAAAAGAAACCGTTGTTTTTACCTTGGAGAGACCCGCTTTGAAATTTTTTGAATCGGGATGGTCATACACCGGATTGACATCATAAATCAGCAGGGTACTTACTTTGCCGGCATTCATATCGGAAACCAGTTGCGCAAATTCGCTGTCAATTCCCTGACGGGTCAGCAAGGGGGCTTCCCAGCTGATCGTTGTTCCGTTGGCACCGATCGTTTCGTTGATCGCATTTACAATTGTCTGGACCTGCACATTATTGGAACCCGAAACAACCAGGGCTTTGCCTTTCGCAGCTATTAAATCTTTAGCCGCTTTTGCGATGCCCGCTTTTAATTTTTCAGGAAGGGCCGGCGCGGAGACATTTCCACCCACGGCTGCTAACAAAGCCAGCGCCACGGCACCCGTTTCAGAAGGTTTGTGAGAGAAACGTTCATCTGCATTGGAACCCGTTAAGCTCAGCATTGGCTCGAACTGATAATGACGGTTCATGCCGGGTGCTTTCTCATTAATCTTTCTACCCTGTATGTATTGACGCGCAAATTCTATTGGTGAAAGCCAGGTTCCAAGGAAATCAGCGCCCAGGCTGACGATCACTTTTGCATTATCAAAATGATAGGCCGGAATCGTGCGTTTGCTATACGATGCCTGATTAGCCAGCAGCATACCGGCAAAAGAATCCGCATCATACTGTACATGACTGCTTCCCGGATAATGGGCCAGGAAATCGGCAATCACTTGTTTAGAAGTAACCGAAGTAATTGTAGAAGTTAACAACCGCACGGAGCCGTTTTGGCCGGCCATGGAAGCTGCAACCAGTTTATCAAAATCATCAAAACCGGTGATTTCCTGCGGTGCCCCATTGAGCATCTGAACAGGAAAACGTAGTCGGGCGGTATCATATAAGTCTAAGATGGACGCCTGCACGCGTGCCGAAGTGCCTCCATGGGTTACAGAAGATAAATCGTTTCCTTCGAGTTTGATCGGACGACCATCGCGCACTTTGGCAACGATTGAAACTGCATCACCGCCGGAAGTAAAGGTCGTGGCATAATAATCTGCCACACCGGGAACCATGTTCTCCGGTTTATTGAGATATGGAATCACTTTTCTAACCGGCATTTCGCAACTCGCAGCCAGGGTGGCAGCGGCGGTACTGAAACCGAGGTATTTCAGAAAGTCTCTGCGCGGTGTTTTGCCGTCCAGTAAACCATGGCTGTCCAGAGGCTCCATCGGAAGATCTTCCTGAAACTCATTCTCCGTTTCCTTTAGATAGGAATCGGTGAGGTTGAGTTCTCCAAAACTTTTCCAATACTTTTTTTCGCTCATCCTTTTCGAATTTGAAAATTTGAAGATTTGGGAATTTGAAGATTTGGTGACCCGGAGGAGTCATTGCCAAATTTCTCACTTTCCAAATTCTCTATATTAATAGTGACATTTCTGACACTCTGTACCGCCAATGTTTTCAACCGTAACACTGTCCATCTGACCGGTTCTCATATTATGATTGAATTTTTCATAAATGCTGTAGAATTTATTTCCGTTTCCGGCAGAATCGGGAAAATTGACTTTAGAATTCCGGTGACAGTTGATGCACCAACCCATGCTGAGTTCAGAAAACTGTTTCACCTCGCCCATTTTAGTAATGCTGCCGTGGCAGGTTTGGCATTGTACTTTGCCCGCGCGGATATGCTGGGAATGGTTGAAATACACGTGGTCGGGCAGATTATGGATTTTTACCCATTCGATCTGCTTTCCGGGAGCTGTGTATTTTCCTGCTGCCGGGTCGTACCCGGTGTAAGAATATAATTTTTGAATTTCAGCCGTTCCGTCCACTTCCTTCCCGTTTTCGCGATACATCGCTTCCCCCTTATATTCGTTAATTGCCATATGGCAATTCATACAAACATTCAGAGACGGAACACCGGCCACTTTAGAATCCCAGGAACCTCCATGACAGTATAAACAACTGATCTGGTTAGTGCCGGCATGTACTTTATGCGAGTAATAAATGGGTTGTTCAGGCTGATAATTCTTCATCCGGCCAAGACCAATGGCGCCCTGCACGACATAATAACCACCTACAACGAAAAGAACGAGTACCAGCAGCGTGATATATACCTTATTACGGTAGAAAGGAATAGGTTCATGCGAAGGAATTCCGGATTTGTCGTCAGAAAGTTTTCGCAGGTTGCTGTTTACATTCAGGAGTACCAGCATAATCACTGCCAGGATCAGCGTCAGAATGCCGTAGAGCAGACTATTATTTGTTTCTTCCACCGGCTTACCTGCATCTGCGGGTCCGCCTTTACCGCCAGCCCCTGGTTCCGGGTAAGTTTCGACATACTTGAGGATTGCATCAATTTCCGGATCCGTGATTTGCGGAAACATGTTCATCGGCGTCTTGCCGTACTCATTGTAGAGCGTGTTGAAATAGGGGTTGCCGGAGGCCAGCACGGCTGCATTATTGCGAATCCAGGCATGTAATAATTTCTGATCAGGCACCCGGGCAGTAACACCTTTCAGGGCCGGGCCGGTTACTTTTTTAATCGGATTATGGCAGGATGCACAATTACTTTGAAATAATGCCTTCCCATCCTGAGCCAATGAAATATTTACGGAAAACAGCAAAAGAGCTGTGAGGAGAAAAGAGAAGGATATTCGGAATAAACTTAGTCTGTGATAAAGCATATATACAATCAGTGTATAAATGTGAAAAAACATCTCGGTCGGATGCAAAAGTAAGTCAGGAACTTAACATTCTACCAACATGCCTGAAATTTTTTTTGCCTGATCCAGCCTGCATTTCAGCCGATTATGCAATTTTATTAAAAAAAAATGTCATTGCTTTGTCATCTGATTTCAGCGTGATTCGCGATGTGGAAAACCCCGGTTTTGAAACCATTATTTTACCAGATATTTACACTGTTTTTTGACAGGTACCCGTTTCAAGTGTTTTAAACATATGGATTCAATTTTACTGCCCATTCCTATCGCCATTTTTGCCTCCGGAACGGGATCAAATGCCCGGGAGATCATCCGATATTTTCATGGATCCAGCCATTTGGTAAACGGACGCCGGGTAGAAATCTCTCTCGTTGTAACCAATAAACCGCAGGCGGGGGTATTGGAAATTGCCGCGAATGCGAACATACCCACGATGGTGCTCAACAAAGAAGAGTTCTTTCGGGGCGGTCATTATCTTGAAGAATTGAAGAAAAGAGATATTCGTTTTATCGTGCTGGCGGGATTTTTATGGAAAATTCCTCCCGAGCTGATTCGCGCTTACCCGGAATATATTCTGAATCTGCACCCCGCGCTCCTGCCGGCTTTTGGAGGAAAAGGAATGTACGGACGTGCCGTTCACGGAGCAGTAATTGCAACGGGCCAGCGGGAAAGTGGCATATCAATTCATTATGTGGATGAAATATATGACCATGGACGAATTTTCTTTCAGGCCAGCTTTTTGCTTGCACCTGATGAAACCATCGATAGCCTGACCGATAAAATTCATGCACTCGAACACAAGCATTTTCCGGCACAGATCGCGCGATGGATGGAATGCAAATTATCGTTAAACCCATAATTGTTTCTGTCCTTCGTCTTATTTTGCTACTCTTTTTCACTAAAACCAGCTGTTTGGGCCGTTTCTACGCATATTTCAAAACGATTCTCATTGCCCTCTTGTCTATGCTCATCGTGAAGGCAGCTGCGCAGCAGGTTACCATTCACGGGACTGTTTTTAATATGTATAAAACCCGTCCGCTCGATGCGGTGAGTGTACTCAGCAATAGTGGAAAAGGAACCATCACCGATTCAAACGGAAATTACCTGATCCGGGTAAACGTATCCGATTCCCTCCGGTTTTCTTATCTCGGCCGCTCCACGCAGATGTTTCCCGTCAGCATGATGAATCCGACCACCGGATTTGACATTGCCCTGCATGTGAAACCGACCGAATTGAGTGAAGTGCGCATCGCCCCGAGGAATTATAAGATGGATTCGTTGCAGAACCGCAAAGATTACGAGAAAATTTTCAATTATAAAAAACCGGGTATTTCCTTGTCAGACGGCTCCAGCGGATCGGGCGTGGGCGTGGACCTCGACGAGCTCATCAATGTATTCCGCTTTAAAAGAAACCGGCGCCTGCTTGCTTTCCAGGAAAGGCTGGAAGATGATGAACATGATAAATTCATTGACCACCGCTTTACCAGATATATTGTAAAGAAAATCACCGGTCTGGATGGGGACCTGGAAGATTCTTTTATGCGGCGTTACCGCCCCTCGTATCAATTCACTAAAATGAGCAGCGACTACGAGTTCTATGACTATATCAAGCTCGCCTTCTATGATTTTCAACACGCGCGCGGGATTTATGTTGAACCCAGAAAGAAGGCTGAGACAGAGACGGATTCGCCGAAGTAGAATGGCGGGTTGATCCTCGTTGAGCCGGGACCAACGATAATTTTTATAAATTGGTCTTAAATGCAATTGCTGCGACATACAAATTTTTTAAAAGCAGTTTTTCTGCATAGCATCACCGCATTCGGCGGACCGCAGGGTCATCTGGGCATGATGATGAAAACATTTGTACACCGTCGCCGGGATATAACGCAGGAAGAGCTGATGGACTACAATGCTTTCTGCCAGCTATTGCCCGGAGCTTCCTCCACTCAAACCCTGACGCTGATCGGATATAAACGGGGCGGCATTCCGCTGGCGGTGCTTACCCTCATTATCTGGATATTGCCCGCCTGTATCATCATGGGCGTTTTTTCTTTTTTCATTGAGTATATCAACCATAAAAACGGGAGTGCCGATCTATTTCGTTTTGTTGAACCCATGACTGTCGGCTTTCTCGCCTATGCATCCTGGAAAGCTTTTCGCATTTCCGTGCACAATACCATCACCCATTTTATAATGGCCGTCTCGGCCATTGCTACCTTTCTTTTGTTTAAGACGCCCTGGATTTTCCCCATCGTTATTGTACTCGGCGGGGTAGTGACCAACCTCAGCAGCAAACGTATTCCGCAAGTGGAAATCATCACCCGCAAAATAAAGTGGGCGAATCTATGGCTCTTCGCGATGATTTTTATTCTTGCGGGTACCGCCAGTGAACTAGCCCGCAAAAACGAATGGCCCAATCGCCGGCCCATCAACCTCTTTGAAAATAATTACCGTTTCGGCAGTCTGGTGTTTGGCGGGGGCCAGGTGTTGATCCCTTTCATGTACGAACAGTTCGTGGCACGACGGGAATCGCATTCCGCGCTGAAGAAAAATCCTCAGGCGGTGAAAGTAAGTAAAGAAGATTTTTTTACCGGGGCCGGTTTCGTGCGTGCCATTCCAGGACCGGTTTTCTCGGTTGCCTCCTATATGGGCGGCACGGCGATGAAAGACATGGGATTCAGCATGCAGGTGCTGGGTTGTATCATCGGTTCGGTGGCAATTTTTTTGCCCAGCGCACTGCTCGTGCTTTTCTTTTTCCCGATCTGGTCCAACCTCAAAAAATACGCAACGGTTTACCGCGCGCTGGAAGGTATTAATGCCGTCGTGGTCGGCATCATGATCGCCAGCACCTTTTATATGATGAAGGATTTCATGGCATCTTCCAATGTGATCCTGATCCTCGATATCGGCGTCGGAATACTCACTTTCATCCTCCTGCAGTACAGCCGTTTACCTTCTCCTGTGATCGTATTAATCTGTTTGTTGCTCGGACTGGTTATTTAACGAAGATTGTGTTGGTCCCGGGGAGTCTGACTGGTTTCCTTCCGGCGATTGCGTAAAACACCGGAAATCGTAAAGAATTGCAATTCCTTCGGCTTAATTTTACTCCCTCATTTTCCGTTCTTTATATCTTGGCTCGATTGAATAAACGTCAATTACATATTGGTCTGGTAGGTAATCCAAACAGCGGAAAAAGCTCTCTTTTCAATGCCCTCACGGGCATGAATCAGAAAGTGGGCAATTTCCCGGGCGTTACCATCGATAAAAAAACAGGCTCCAGTGAACTCGGCGGAAAAATGGTGACCATCGTTGATTTACCCGGCACCTATAGCCTGTACCCAAAACGTTCCGACGAATGGGTGACCTATAAAGTGTTGCTCCAGCAGGATGATGAAGTAAAAATAGATATGGTGATCCTGCTCGTGGATGCCAGTAATCTGCGAAGAAATTTGTTGTTCTGTTCGCAGATCATCGATCTGAAAATTCCGGTTGTAGTCGCACTCACGATGATGGATCTGGCCGGGAAAAAAGGAATTGAAATCGATGTGCCCGGTTTGGAAAGAGAACTCGGCGTGCCCGTGGTCCCCGTGAATCCAAGAAAGAATAAAGGCATGTTGCAGTTGAAAAGAATTATTTCCCAGCGCGCCCAGCAATTACATCAGGCACCCATTCGTGATTTTATTCCAAACCGTGCCCTCGCCGAGGGAGCCGTTTCTCAACTTCGGTCAGTCTATCCGGATATCAGCGATTATACTGCCCTGCATTACCTGATCAACCACGAATCTTTTAATTTCAACAGGGATATTCACCAACGAATCGAAAAAATAGAAGAAGAAAATCAATTCAACCATACCCGCGTGCAGGCAGAAGAAATTCTGCAACGATACGGCCGCATCAAACAACTGATGCAACAAACAATTTCAGAACCTGATCCTCTGCAAAAAACACTGCTCACCGAAAAAATAGATAATATTTTATTACACCGTGTTTGGGGTTATGTAATTTTAATTACCGTGCTGTTTCTGCTTTTTCAAAGCGTATTCTGGCTGGCGCAATTCCCAATGGACGGACTCGACTGGGCCTTTACAAAAATGAGTTACTGGGTATCTGCCCAATTGCCCGACGGCTGGTTTCGTGACCTCATGGTCAATGGATTACTCGCAGGCCTCAGTGGAATCCTGGTTTTTATTCCGCAGATCATGATTCTCTTCGGACTCATAACGGTGATCGAAGACACAGGATATATGGCCCGAATCAGCTTTCTAACGGACAAACTCATGCGCAAAGTGGGATTGAACGGAAAATCGGTGATGCCCATGATCAGCGGTTTTGCCTGTGCAGTGCCGGCCATCATGAGCAGCCGGAATATTGAAAATAAAAAAGAGCGGTTACTCACCATATTAGTAACTCCCCTCATGAGTTGCAGCGCGCGTCTCCCCGTATATACCATGCTGATCGCCCTGGTTATACCAAATAAAAAAATAGGCGGATTTTTTAATAGCCAGGGACTCGTAATGATGGGATTATACCTGCTCGGTGTGGTGGCGGCCCTCGTCGTTTCTTATGTAGCCAAGAAATTTATTCATTCAACAGAAAAAAGTTTTTTCATTCTGGAACTACCGGTCTATCGTGCCCCCCGCTGGAAGAATGTGGCCATCACGATGGTGAGCAAGGCAAGAATATTTGTTCGTGATGCAGGAAAAGTAATCATCGTAATCAGCATGATATTGTGGGGCCTCAGCAGTTACGGACCAACAGAACGGATGCATGCGGTAACAGTAAAATATGCGAATGCACCGGCTTCACAAATGAAAGCAAAGAATGCCGCCTTACTCGAAAATTCTTATGCCGGAATTCTTGGAAGAAGCATCGAACCCGCAATAAAACCCCTTGGATACGATTGGAAAATTGGAATTGCACTGATTACATCTTTCGCTGCCCGCGAAGTTTTTATTGGCACCATGGCCACATTATACAGCGTGGAGGGAGGTAAAAATGCAAACCCCCAAACATTGCGGGAGAGAATGGCCTCCGCCCGTACGGACGACGGCGCAAAAGTTTATACGCTGGCCACCGGGGTCTCCCTGATGATATTCTATGCCTTCGCCATGCAGTGCATGAGTACTCTGGCGGTGGTCAAACGTGAAACCCGTGGCTGGAAATGGCCGATCATTCAAATGGTTTACATGACAGGACTCGCCTATCTGATGAGTTTTCTAGCTTATCAGTTATTGAAATAAATATTTAAACTTTAAACTTTTCTCCTGCTAAGTTGTAATCGAACTGCCGACAGCGTACGATTCGAAATATTATTCTGCCGGCATTTTTTTCGATTCTAAATCAAAAATCATCAAATTTAATATGTTAAAATTATTTACCCCGTTTCAAAAAAATGGGTTGTATCTGAAAAATCATCTCGTGATGGCGCCCATGACGCGCTGCAGAGCCATCCATAATATTCCCAACGAGTTAATGGCTGAATATTACGGACAACGAAGTAGCACCGGATTGATCATTACGGAGGGTACTTCACCCACCCCGGATGGTTTAGGATACGCAAGAATCCCGGGCATCTTTAGTCAGGCTCAAATCGATGGCTGGAAAAAAACGACAAAAGCTGTTCACGCGGGGGGCAGCAAAATTTTTATTCAGTTGATGCATACCGGTCGCATCGGACATTCAGACAATTTACCAGACGGAGCTGAATTAGTTGGCGCCTCTTCCATCAAAGCAGCGGGTCAAATTTACACAGACAATAAAGGCATGCAGGATCACGATGTGCCGAAAGAACTAACAACTCCAAAAGTGAAAGAAGTGGTTGAAGGTTTTGTGAAAGCGGGTCAGAACGCTGTAGAAGCTGGATTTGACGGTGTTGAATTACATGCAGCGAACGGCTACCTGTTCGAACAGTTTCTCAACCCGTTGATCAACACCAGAACAGATGCCTACGGCGGAAGTATTGAAAAACGTGCATCCTTGTTGCTGGAAGTAGCAGCGAAATCGGCCGCCAGTATTGGGAAAGAAAAAGTGGGTGTCCGCTTTTCTCCTTATTCCCAGGCAGGCGATCTGCCGCCTTATGATCCATCCGAAGTGTATAATACATATTCCTATCTGGCCACTGAATTAAATAAAATCGGGATCGCTTACATTCATATCAATACAAACGAAAAAACAGATCCGAAAACACTGGAGGTGATTCGTAAAAATTTCCAAGGTACCATTATTCAATGCAGTGGTTTGGATGCGAAAACAGGAGAAGTATTGCTGGTGAACGGTTCCGTTGATCTGATAGCTATCGGTCGTGCTTTTATTTCGAACCCGGATCTTCCGGCCCGTTTCGAAAAAAATGCGCCACTCAATGATATTGATTTTTCAAAGGCATTCTCTGCTGATGCAAAGGGATATACGGATTATCCAACGTTGAATTAGCTGGCAACGATAAACGCTGTTTGATAAAAATTATTTACCGCAGCAATAGGCAGCAGGTTGACATAGAAGGATTCGGTGAAAATTTTGAATGCAAGAAACTCGTGATTGGCGACGTTGAATTCATCAAACAGAATGATGTCTCCTGTATTGAGATAGGGATAAAGTTGGGAGAGAACGAATAGGGTCGAAGAAAAAAGATCGGCGTCCAAATGGATGACCTTGGGTTTATTTTTCAGCATTTCTTTATTCGATTCGATGAACGGATGCAGACTCTCCTGAAAAATACCCCGGATAAACGCCCCACGATGGTCGGTGGCCTCTTTTTGATCGAAGGCCATGGCACCCTTTTTAAAACCGCCCCAATCTTCCGGAAGACCTTCAAAAGTATCAAAACCCCTAAAAACGGAATTCCCATTCTTATTTTTATTCGTCCACCAGAAAAAAGAACTTCCAGAGGCCACGCCGAACTCCAGATAACAGATTTCCTTTTGATCCAATTGATAATGTTCAGCTACGATGTCGAACAGTTTCAGCCGTTTTGGATAATCCCGCTTCCAGGAATAGAAGTCGTTGATTAACAGCTCGGATCGATTCGCGTGACCAATCCATTTCCTCAATAGATCGAAGTTGCGGAGAAAGAAAAAAAGTCTGTTAAAAACGGAGAACAGGCGCAAAATCCCACTCCATAAGAGAAAATCCTTGAAAAACTTGATGAGTTTCATCTTCATACAATGGTGGCCCGAACCTTTCATTGTCCGTCAAAGCATCGGTTTAAACGGGAGTGCATCCGGGCGGCCACAAATTAAGTATTCTCGACTGAGGAAAGTGTGGCAGGTGTGGAGGTATGAGAAGGGCAGAGCGACTTCCACTTTTTCAGGGTTCCTCTTAAGGGATTTTCAGCTCCGGGGCCGGTGGAGCGCAGTTAACATTCGAGCTGGACCGTTGATTATTAGACGTTTGAGTTAATAATACCGGGTGTTTGAAAATAAAAAGATTTGATATAGCTTTGCATTGCCGAAAAAAAATAAGGTCGGCTGTAGAAACAGCTGACCTCTAACGATTGCTTGCCATATGAAAAAAGGTAGTATTTAACTTTGTAATACTGCAGCTTTCAATTCCCAGACCTCTAACGATTCTTTCCCGAACGATTGCCTGCTGTATTCTTATTCTCTCTTGCTGATACAAAATTAAGGGGGTATCATATCCATTTCAAACCATCTTATTATCATTTTAATCATGTCAAAACTGCTTATCTTTTCGTGGAAGTCTTGCCTGGAAGCAGTTTCAGCAAAATTTATCAATGATGGCCAACCGTTCTACAGATATATTATTTCAATTAATACGCTCACTGGAAAAGTCGGAGAAACGGCATTTCAAACTTTATATCAAACGCAGCTCGGGGAATGAAGACCTTAAAATCGTCCAATTGTTCGATGCACTGGATAAAATAGAGGATTATGACGAGAAAATCCTGCTGAAAAAACTTCCTTTCACCAAGTCGCAGCTTTCCAATTTAAAAACGCATCTCTATAAGCAATTGCTGGCTAGTTTGCGGCTGCTTAAAACAACCGAAAATACCGATCTGCAATTGAGCGAGCAGATGGATAATGCCCGTCTTTTATATAACAAAGGCTTGAAACATCAGGCTTTAAAGATTCTCGAAAGAGCAAAAGAAATTGCAAAGGCAAACAACAAACTAAATTTTCTGGCGCAATTAATTTCTCTTGAGAAAAAAATTGAAACACTGCATATTACCCGAACCTCGCTCGAAAAAACAGAACAGCTCACGCGCGAAGCCACAGAAATCAGTGACCATATCGACCGTGTTACAAAACTTTCGAACCTCGCCCTGCTCCTCTATCGCTGGTATGTAGAGAATGGACATGCGCGTAATGAAGCCGATGAATCCCGCCTGAGACAATTTTTTAAACAGAATTCCCTCCCGGATACCTCAAACCTCGATGATTTTTATGAGAAGCTCTATCTCTACCAGAGTTACAGCTGGTTTGCATTTATTCGACAGGACTTCATCATGTATTACCGGTATGGACAGAAATGGATTGATCTTTTTGAGAAAGAACCATTGATGATTTCTGTTGAAACCGGTCATTATGTGAAAGGAATGCACAATATGCTGAACGCATTGTTCGACCTGCGCCATTTCAGCAAGTTCGAAGTGATCCTGGCAAAATTTGAAGCTTATTATCATACGCCGCAAGGCCAACACCACGATAATTTTAGAATTCATACCTGGGTATATATTAATCTGGCAAAAATCAATCAGCATTTAATGAAGGGTACGTTCAAAGCCGGATTGACCCTGGTTTCGGAGATCAGGGAAAAGCTGGATGAATATGGACCTTATATAGATCATCACCGGATACTAGTTTTTAATTATAAAATTGCGACACTATATTTCGGAAGTGGTGACTATAATACGTCTATCGATTATCTTCATCTCATCATCAACGATCATGTGGACCTACGCTACGATCTGCAATGCTATGCCCGTCTGGTACATTTGCTTGCACACTACGAACTGGGTAATTACGAACTTATGGAATCACTGACTAAATCAGTGTATCGTTTCATGGCAAAAATGAAAAATCTCACAGTGGTAGAAGAAGAGATGTTCAAATTTTTGCGCAAGAGTTTTCAGATTTCAAGACGAGAAATCAAACCCGAACTGGAGAAATTACTTAGCAAAATCAAACACCTTGAATATAACCGGATCGAAACGCGTTCTTTTGCGTATCTGGATATTATTTCCTGGCTCGAAAGTAAACTGCAGGATAAAACGATGAGTGAAATTATTTACGCTAAATACCTCTTGCGAAAAGAAAGACGGTAGCGTGGAAATCAATTCAGTTACAAAACTCGACCCTGCGGTTACAAATCCAACGAGTGCGGTTACAAACATTGACACGCCCTGAAAAAAACCAATAGATCCTCCAGTATCCTACGATTCCTCCATCGTTAATCCCTTATTATGAAATTACGCCACAAGGAAACCGGAGAAATTATCGACCTGCCCGATTATCTTCCCCAGGAGCAGGATGCAAGAGAGATTGCGCGCATATTTCAGGAAGCCGCAGCACCTGCAACAGAAAAACAGGTGCCCCCGGGCATCATGCGACTAAAAACAGAAAGTGGAGATATCATCTCCGTGTCAAAAATCACCGGTACCGCATCCCATTTCCCCTACGATAAACTGATGCGTATTCACCTGCACCTGCCCCCGTTTACCCAAGTAGAACAAAATAAAAAGTCTCTGATATGGACAGTTTCTGTAAACGGCATGGACTGGTCTGTCGGGGCACGTATTTATGAGCATGTGATTGAAAAACTCGAATGGAATCCCGCCTCCGGCTGGTGGGCTCATACAGATGGCATTTATGCGATTCAGCTCGAAAAGCTGAGCACTGTGGGGCGTCCGAAAGTAATTGATATGGATCTGCGTTCCTGGTATAAAAAAATGATCGCGAATTAAAAAAATGATTCTGAATTAATTTATCATTTTATGCGGATGGTATTCTCTGATCTTACGCAGTAACGCCAAATGAAAATTTCTCTTAACATCTCGCCGATCCACCCCACTGGTCCCATTTCCATACTTCCCACACTTGCCTCACTTTCCCCACACTTTCCCCACTTGCCTCACACTTTCCTCAACTTCTCCACGGCCCGAAGAAGGGTTTCCTCTTTTTTGGCAAAGCAGAAACGAATGACCTGATCGTCTTTACCTGACTGGTAAAAAGCGGAAACGGGAATGGCTGCGACGCCATGCCGGGCGACTAAATTTTGAGCGAAAGCGATGTCCGGTTCATCTGAAATTTCTTTATAGGAATATATCTGAAAATAACTACCGTGGCTAGGCAGTGAGCGAAAACGCGTGGTAGACATCAGATCCTGAAAATAATCGCGTTTCTTTTGCAAGAAATCCGGCAATGATAAATAATGCGCGGGTTCCTTTAAGAAATGCGCGAGGGCCACCTGCACCGGGGTGAAACAGCTAAAGCAATTGAACTGATGCACTTTGCGGAATTCGGTTGTCAGCCATTCGGGTGCGACACAGTATCCCAGTTTCCAGCCTGTACAATGAAAAACCTTTCCGACAGAAAAACACACGAAGGCACGTTCGAATAAATCCGGGTATCGGAGAATGGAACAATGCGGTAGCCCATCAAAGATGATATGTTCATACACTTCATCAGAAATAATAAAGATGTTGGTCCCAAAAACCAGTCTGCGTAAAGCCTCTATGTCGTCAGCGGAGAGTATAGCCCCGGTCGGATTATGGGGTGAATTCAGGATGATCGCTTTTGTCTTGTCCGTTTTCGCAGCGCGAACTTTTTCCCAATTGATTTTATAGGAAGGATAATCGAGTGGAATCACAACCGGGATCGCCCCATTGATGAGAACATTGGGAATATAACTATCATAAGCAGGTTCAAAAACAATTACTTGATCGCCAGGTTGCAGGATCGTCGTAAGCGCCGTATAAATGGCATAGGTGCCCCCGGGTGTAATCGTGATTGCTGAATCGGGATTGACAACATGTTGGTATAAGGATTCGATTTTTTCCGCAATCGTTTCACGCAAAGGCAGATGACCCGGCATCGGCGCATATTGATTGTAGCCATCGCGCATGGCCTTGGCTAGGAGTTCAATAAGCTCCGCATTCATCGGAAAATCCGGGAATCCCTGTCCGAGGTTGATGGCATTGGCTTTCGTTGCCAGGGCGCTCATGGTAGTGAAAATCGTGGTCGCAACGGTGGGAAGCCTACTGTGGAAGTTCATACTGGTTGACGCTGTCTTTTTAACCTCAAAGATATTCATCCCCAATATTCCGTCTCACTTCCGCCACATAGTCTTTTATCTCCTGCTCTTTCTCTCTTTTGCATATGAGCAGCACATCGGGGGTGTCGACGACGATGAAATCTTCTAGTCCCTGTAGCACGAGTAATTTATTGTTACCGGAATGCACGATACATTTCGCGGCATCGATTACCATTACATTTTTACCAGCGACGGCATTCTCGAGGTAATCTTTCTCGAGATTTTCATGTATGCTGTTCCAGGTACCCAAATCACTCCATCCGAATGACGAAGGAATTACATACACATTATTTGCTTTTTCCATGATCCCGAAATCGATCGAAATATTAGAACACAGCGGATAAATATGTTCGAGCGCTTTTTTTTCTCCGGGTGTATTGAAAGTTTCTTTTTCTGCCGCAAACACTTCATACATTTCCGGCAGATAGGTTTCAAATGCTTTGAGCACATTCTTCACCTGCCAAACGAAGATGCCCGCATTCCAGAGAAAATCGCCGCTGGCCAAAAATGTTTTCGCCAGTTCAAGATTTGGCTTTTCTGTAAAGGTTTTAACCTTATAAACGTTGTCGGTCACCGATTGCAGCTCGCGTTGAATATAACCGTAACCCGTGTTCGGTTTGGTGGGTGGAATGCCCAGTGTGATAAGGGCATTATGCTTATTCACAAAACTCAGGGCCTCCAGACAAACCTTTTTGAAAGCGATCCGGTCGAGCACCAGGTGATCGGCCGGGGCCACCACCAGCGACGCTTTGGGATCAAGTTGAAGGAGTTTGAAAGATATATAGGCGATACAGGGCGCCGTATTTTTGCGCGAAGGTTCACCCAGAATATTTTCTCTTTTGATATCCGGTAATTGTTCCTCTACAATGGTAATGTATTCGGAAGAAGTTACGACATAGATATTTTCGGGCAGAATAAAATCACAGAGGCGCGTATAGGTGTTCTGGATCAGGGTCTCCCCTGTATTTAATATATCCAGGAATTGTTTGGGGAAGTTCTGGCGGCTCATTGGCCAGAAACGACTTCCGATTCCTCCGGCCATAATAACCGCATACTGATGCTCGTTCATTGTTCCTTTTTAATTTTTTGCTACACTTTCGGCGGATATTAGAAAAGATAAACATTTAGACATTCTCAAAGAATCCCTTCTTTAATCAAATCATGGAGATGAATAAATCCGGCGTACGCAGAACCGTCCATGACCAGCAACTGGCTAATATCTTTCGTCCGTAATAATTCCAATGCCTCCACTGCCAATGCATCTTTCTGTATTGTTGTCGGGCTTGGAAACATAATTTCACGGGCATGGACAACCGATATATTTGTATTTTTTTCCAGCATACGCCGCAGATCCCCATCGGTGATGATACCCAGCAATTCACGGGCCGCGCCGATCACGGCCGTTGCACCCAGTCTTTTAGAAGTCATCTCCAGGATCACTTCCTTCAGGGAAGCGTCGGGACCGACCATCGGCTTCGCATTGTGTATATAGATATCACTCACCCGCAGATAGAGTTTTTTTCCCAATGTACCCCCGGGATGAAAACGTGCGAAATCTTCGGAACCAAATCCCTTCAATTCCATCAGGGTGATGGCCAGGGCATCGCCCATCACTACCTGCGCCGTCGTGCTGGACGTGGGGGCGAGATTATACAAACAGGCCTCTTCCGAAACCGTGGTGTTGATAAAAAGATCTGCTTTTTTAGCCAGCAGGGAATTTTCGTTGCCCACCATGCCGATGAGTTTGTTTTTATCACGCGCGAGCAGGGGTAATAATACCTTGATTTCAGGGCTTTCCCCACTTTTACTAACGAGTAACAAAATATCTTCTTGTCCTATCATGCCCAGGTCCCCGTGGATCGCATCGGCGGCATGCATGAAGGCAGCAGGCGTTCCGGTGGAATTGAAAGTGGCCACCATTTTTTGTGCGATGATGGCGCTTTTACCCACTCCGCTGACGACCAGTCTGCCCTTGCAGACTGCGATTAATTCAACGGCCTGGATGAATCCATCATTTATATAAGGTTCCAGGGCAGCGATAGCCGACGTTTCTTTGCGAATAATGTTCAGGGCAGCGGCCCGGATGTTTCCTTTCGTCATGGATAGTGGCAAAATTATGGTTTTTGAAAGGGTCAATTCGTTCGCAATGCGGAATTTTTAACAAATCGCACTTTTATCCCGCCTTAAAATCGCGTAGCTTCACCGTCCTTGAAAAAACGCGGTCAGCTAAACACCTCGTCGGGTGTTCTGCATTCACCGTTCAACCCGCAAAACGACGCTTCCCATTCCCTATATTTTGATTAACTTATGACTTTACACTGTGTGAAGGAAAAAAACGAGCATGGCAACAACAACCGCAAAGAAAAAAATTGTCTCCAATAAAATAACGCTTTTCGACGCAAAGGCAGCCCCAAACGTCGCTGATCCAAAATTAATCGCCCATCTGAAGAATCATTTTGGCTTTGATGGCTTCAAGCAAAATCAGGACAAAATAATAGAAGCTGTATTGCAAGGCAAGGATACTTTTGTCATCATGCCCACCGGTGGCGGCAAATCACTCTGTTATCAGCTGCCGGCGATCATCAGCGAAGGCGTGGCCATCATCGTGAGTCCGCTCATCGCCCTGATGAAAAATCAGGTGGATCTGGTTCGTGGATACAGCGACCGCGACAATGTGGCGCATTTTCTGAATTCCACCCTTACAAAAAAGCAGATCAAAGTAGTGCATGCCGATCTGCTGAGCGGCCATACCAAGATGCTCTATGTGGCCCCGGAAACGATGACCAAACAAGAGAATCTCGACTTTTTCAGCGATCTCAAAATATCTTTTTTCGCCGTAGACGAAGCCCATTGTATTTCGGAGTGGGGTCATGATTTCCGCCCCGAATACCGCCGCCTGCGCGAGATCATGGATCTTGTAAATCCCGATGTACCCGTGATCGCTCTCACCGCCACAGCCACGCCCAAAGTGCAGAGTGATATCATCAAAAATCTGGCGCTGCGTACCCCCGAAATTTTTATTTCTTCCTTTAACCGGCCGAATCTCTATTACGAAATTCAGCCCAAGGTGAAGAAAGATCAGACCATCCGCAATATTGTGAAGTTCATCCTCGGGCACAAGGGCAAGAGTGGCATCATCTATACCCTCAACCGGAAAACCACCGAAGAACTTTCTGACATGCTTGTGGCCAATGGCATCAAATCGGTCGCCTACCACGCCGGACTCGATTCCAAGCTACGCGCCGAAAGACAGGATTTATTTATGCATGAAGACGTGCAGGTGATCGTAGCCACCATCGCTTTTGGGATGGGGATCGACAAACCCGATATCCGTTTCGTTATTCATTATAACATTCCGAAGAGCATCGAAAACTATTACCAGGAAACGGGCCGTGCGGGTCGCGACGGACTGGAAGGTATTTGTGTGTTATATTATTCTCATAAAGACGTGCAGAAGCTGGAGCATTTTATGAAAGACAAACCGTTGTCAGAACGGGAAGTCGGTGCCCAACTGATCAACGAGACCGTGGGCTACGCAGAAACGGGAGTCTGTCGCCGCAAAGTGCTGATGAGTTATTTCGGGGAACCCTATGACGCGCCGAACTGTGGCGAATGTGATAACTGCCGTCATCCGAAAGAACGTGTGGAGGCAAAAGATAATGTTGTGAAAGCCCTGAAAGCCATCAAGGCATTGGATGAACGTTTCGCCAGCGACTATACCGTGAATGTGATCGTCGGTAAACTGACGCCACAGCTCATGATGTTTCGCCACGAGGGCCTCAGCGAATTCGGTATCGGAAACGATGAAACAGAGTATTATTGGAATTCTCTCCTGCGACAGATGTTGCTCGAAGACTTACTAGTAAAGGATATTGAAGAATACGGTGTGTTGAAGATCACGAAGAAAGGGCAGGACTTTGCAAAGAAACCCAAGCCGTTTTTGATCGTGCTCAACAACGCGTTTGAAGAAGCGAATGCTGAAGATGATGAAGAATCTGCCGAAGCAGTCCCCGAAATTATATCGAGCGACGAAAAGCTGTTTACGATGCTGATGGAATTGCGTCAGCGCGAATCAAAGAAAAAATCTTTACCACCCTTTGTGCTCTTCCTGGAGAATTCGATACAGGATATGGCGACTTTTTACCCGACCACCACGGTTGAGCTCGAACGCTGTCAGGGGGTATCGAAAGGAAAAGCGATCCGTTACGGAAAGCCCTTCATTGAAATGATTGCGGCGTATGTAGAAGAGAATGACATCGAAAAGCCCGATGATTTTGTGATGAAAACCGTTGCCAATAAGAGTCTGAATAAAGTATACATCATTCAGCAGATGGATAAAAAGATCCCGCTGGAAACCATCGCCAAGAATAAAGATATGCGCCTCGATGCGCTGCTGGAAAATATGGAGACGATTGCTGCCAGCGGAACGAAACTACACCTGGATTATGTGATTGACGAAATGCTTGATGACGGCGAACAGGAAGAAATTCTTGAATATTTCAAGGGCTGCGAAACCTCCTCTTTACAACTTGCGCAGCAGGAACTCTCCGACGGGAATTACAGCTGGGAGCAGCTGAAGCTGATGCGGATAAAGTTTCTGAACACCTATGGCATGTAAAAGAAAATCGCCGATTAAAAGGGAAGTGCTTTGTAACTGACTGGTTAGTAAGGATTATTTACTTGTTTTTGCTTTGGGAGTAAAGCGAATTATCCTTATTTTTGCGATCCTTCGGCGAGGCCGTACGATTGCCCAGTAAATGGTAGCAGTCAGGCGGGCGGAGGAGTAGGGCTTAGTCGGGGTAAGAAACGTAAATTCTTCTTTTCGATAAAATATTTGTCAGCGGCAGTTTAGGGAGGCTTTCAAACAGCTTCCGAAATACCGGCAGACAGTGATGGTGCGGTAGCTCAGTTGGTAGAGCAAAGGACTGAAAATCCTTGTGTCGCCGGTTCAATCCCGGCTCACACCACGATGGAGACCTCAACGAAAGTTGGGGTTTTTTTCTTTGTAATCCAAGCCAGATAAAAGTTTCGACACATATCCCAAATCTTTGGATCGACAAACTCGTCATAGTTAAGAAATAGGTTTTTACTCTCTAAAAGTACGTATAATGGGTCTTATTTTGACTCATCTGTTGACTCAGATTTTAGGTCGATCGGTTGAACTGCAGATACCCACATCAAATCACCTTCGTCCGCAAAACTGAGGTATCCCGCGGTAGAAATGATCAGGTGATCGAGCAACTTTATCTCCATCAACGCAGCTGCTTCCTTCAACTTCGTGGTAAGTAGACCATCAGCAATTGATGGAATCGTCTCACCAGAAGGATGGGTATGCGTGATAATAATACCAGATGCTAAACATTTGAGAGCGATACCGAGTATCAACCGTATATCGACGACTGTTCCCGTGATGCCACCAGATGAAAGTTTATACGCTCCGATGATGCGGTTACTTCTGTTTAAAAATAATACAGCTGCTTCCTCCCGGATACTTCGCTGTGTGTTATCGAGGATCTCTAAGAATTGTTGGTAAGCATCATCAGCACATTTGACCTGCGGTCTCTGAATCGCAGGAACCTTTGGATTATACCGCAACTCTATCTCAGATAATATATAAGACTGTTTGTTCATGAAGTGTAAATAAAAGATTCCACCCTCAAAAGTGGGACCTGGTGATAAATTGTTGTAGTTGCTTTACTTTGTTTCAAGCGTTCCGTTGTAGTAAAAGCCAGAGTGTCCGTAGATCACACATCGATCTCAACACGCACGGGATTGGACCGGTGTATCAGGATCTTAACCGCGCATTTGGTACCGTCTTCATCTACTGCATACCACCCGAACGCACCCAAATCTTGGTGCATATCGTTTTGAAACGTTTCACCCAATACATAGGTCGACCGCTTCTCGTCGCTTACGATTAAGACTTTATGCTGTAAGAGAAAGATCAGGTTTACAGGGATCGGCTTGTCGTATATCCATTTGTCGAATGCTTCACTATACGTGAGAGCACCAGCTTCATGGGTGTAATAAATTTCCTGCGCGTTAGTGAATAAACCAGCGAAGGTCAAAACGAAATGAATACATAGCTTCTTCATATGATATTTTTTGTGTGAATAAAAAAGCTCTTCCCGGGTGATTTATTCACCCAGGAAAAGAGCGTGTGATCGGTACCGTTAAAACAGGATCTGTAACCGGAAACAGTGGTAAGGGTACAATGTGCTCCCTACCAAATACATCAATCGGTACTTCTTGTCTTGCCAAACGCCGTCGACATTTACCCATGCGTTTGCAGGTATCTGACCGGTTGGAAGGATGCATTGAACACGAAATGATGTATAAATCTGTCGCGTATAACCTTTCGAATTAATCACCAGTACACTGAAAGGATCAGCAAACTTCACCTGTGGGGTTTTTTGATTCATTTTTGTAGTTAAGAATTCTTCCTTAAGTTGCTTGACATTACATGACCGTCAAAAACGCCTAGAGCATAATACGACTCGTAGTTACTTGTGTAAACAATCTATTTACTTCAGCTGAATGAACGACCATATTTCACCAGAAGAAGCCTACCTGATTTCCAAAGATTTCAGAAGTTTTCTTGAGTCAACACAGAAGTATTGTACTTTTATCGAATCCTTTGTTTCACAAGATTCCGTCTCATTTTTAGTGTTAACTCATCGCCATTTGTTGAATCTATACCAAGGCGCCATAACACTTCAAAGTTTTGGTTTCGAACGTGACATAATGGTTGAAGACCCAACCTCCGAGTCATTTCAGAAAGAACTTGTGGTTTTAACCACTTCAAGATTGTCGCCTTACAGATACTATTGGCATCAATTTGATCCAGTAAAAGAATCTAAGGATGATCTTGTATGTGGTGATTTAGTGGATGACCTTGTGGATATTTATAAGGACTTAAAGAATGCTTTACGGGTATACACAGCAAAGAAGCCTGGAGCAAAGAATGTAGCGCTCATTGACTTCAAAAATAGCTTTAATTACCACTGGGGTAGACATTGTATAAACGCTTTGTATGGTATACACTACTTTATCCAGGATAATAATGGGTTTAGTTAAAGTACCAGCAGCTACCACGTTTGTCCAGCGCACTGCCAATGCTTTCAATCAGAAGAGAAGCATTCACAGACCTTTCCAGGAATTGATCGATGTAAGTGGATTTGTTCGCTCCTGTAAAAAGATTGTAAAGCTTCCACAGATTGATGTTTCCATCATTGGTCCTGCAGAACGAATTGTCTCGGTAGTAATCCCGACAAACACTCGCGATCTGCTGGTCTCCGAAAAGGTCGGGCGGGTGACGGGAATTCTGGAAGGACTGCCTGAGGAAACCCAACAAAATGTAATAATTGACATCATTCTTGCGGAAGCGATTAAGATATCAGAAATAGAAGGCGAATATCCAAGCGGAAAGGATGTTTTTTCGTCCATTCGAAAAAATCTTGGTTTGCATCACAGCCCAGAGAACATAAATGATAAATCTGCTGCCGGATTAGGCGAACTCATGATTGATGTTCGCAAGACATTCAAAGAGTCCTTGACCGAGGAAAAGCTTTTTGCCTGGCACAAAATGCTATTGCGTGAAAATAAAAGAATAAAAGTGGGACAATGGCGCACCCATAAAGAACCAATGGAAATAATATCTGGCGCAATCGCCAAGGAAAAAGTACACTACGAAGCGCCGCCTTCGTCCATAGTAGGAAAAAAAAGGGAGCGATTTATTCAGTGGTTCAACGACACAGCACCAAGTGGTAAAAATGAAATTAAAAAAGCACCTAGAAATTGGCGCGTTTATTTTAGCAGCTAAGGCGGGCGGACGCAGCACAAGTTATAAAGTTGCTCTTTGAGACCGCGAGACTTTGTCAACTTTACAGCAAATCGCTAATTTCTCCGGTTATTATTTGTTGAGGTAAAATCTTGTTTTTAACTTTAATTCTATGGATGTTTTTGCCAATGTGTATCGCTCAGCCATCGCGGTCACCCCGCAAATGCCTTTCTGGGAATGGCTAAATACCATCGATCTTTCCGTCAGTGTCACACTGGAAGAATTGCAGGCTGATGCCCATATCTATTTAGTTCCGGATTTCGAGGACGAACCGGATATCGAAAAAGCAATGGACGAGTTCCTGCAGGATAATTTTGAGCATATTTTCGTCAATGAATTGTCCGGCTGGTGGTTGGACGAAGCCGTTTATCCTGAAATATCATATCCACTCTTCCTGGAATGGTTCACCTACAAAAAACATTCGATGATTTTTGATATGCTGGACGAAGAATTAGAAAAAGAAGAATCTTAAATTTTCACAGATTCTTTCTCCTACAAGTCTTTGGGCACCAGTGAATAAATATATTTCATCCGATCATTATATATCGCCTCTATTGATTTTATTTCACGAAGTACAGATTCAGTCGTTACAAACGTTGTACAAAAAGCTGCATATTCCTCCGCATTATGCACGAATTTGAAATGATATGTTGAATGCGTGATAGAAACGAGATAAATTGGATAAGATTTCTCCGTCATGGCATAAAATTAAAGTATTATCTATATTAAAAAAAGAGTGAAATCACCCTTTAAAACATCAACTATAAAAAAATTAATTCGCCCCTGAAATGAAAATTTTTCTTGCTATTGCTTTCATGTTATTCAATACATCTGCAGAGAAAATTAAGCTGGACAAACCAGTTTATTTTATTGCGATGGAATACAAGGGTCTTTCGAACTGTATTTATAAAGTTTATGTGACGGATAGTTTACTGATGGCGGCAAAAGTAAACGGGTATATTACCGTGGCACCAAATTTAGGAATCGGGACAACCATTTCAAAACTCGTGATGCATGATCCGGAAGCTTATGTAAACAAGAAAATGGATGCGAGATATGACAGTATTTTATTTGATAAAAAAAAATTTCTACAGGCCGACAATCAAAACTTTATTATTCGAAGAGAAAATATCAAGAAAGTCTACCACGATCCCACGCCGAAATGGGGAATGGGTTACTATCCGCACAATGGAAAAATAATCATAGAATCCATCAAGACAAAAGAAAACAGAAAATCCGAAAGGGAGCTCATATTAATTGGAGATCAGAATTCAGACGAGATCCTCAGACTATTTCGGTAAGATATCATTCATTTTCGCAAGTTGATCCGAGATCATACGACCGGCAATTTCCAGGAACCGTGATAACTGGCTTTCAGCAATTCGTTTGCTTTCGGATTGTCAACGATCTGATTAGTCGATTCATCCCATATAATTTTTGATCCGGTTTTATAAGCGATATTCCCCAATTGAGCAGTCAGCGCGGTGTTGCGGCCGATCTCTATTGTGGCATTCGGTTGCTTGCGCGACCTGACACAATCTAAAAAATTACCGGTGTGGTAGTTTACGCCCGTAAATTTATTATAAGCCACTGGCAGCGGTTCGATCATAAATTTACCATTCTCCGCCTCCGCATAAATTTCTCTTCTAATTCTGTTTGCAACCAGCGATCCATTATTTCCGATAAAGGCCACCCCGGGTTCACCGACATCCAGATTGTAGGGTCCGCGGCCGGTTCCCATTGATTGCTCCCAGGTCATTGAAAAATCACCATAATCGTAAATCGCCTCCAGTGTATCGGGTGTTTCAGCGGCACTATCGGGGTACCCAAACTTTCCACCGGTAACCGCAACCGATTTGGGTGCCGAAACATTCATCCCCGCCAACGCCATATCAATCATATGCACACCCCAGTCCGTCATCAGTCCGCCGGCATAGTCCCAGAAATAACGAAAACTTCCGTGAAAACGATTGGGGTTGAAAGGCCTTGTGGGCGCAGGTCCCAGCCACATCGCATAATCAACACCAGCCGGTACCGGCGCATCGGGCCGCACCGGAAAGCTTCTTCCGTAACTCACACAGGCCCAGGTTTTAACAGCCCGTATTTTACCCAGTTTACCCGAATGCACATAATCCAACGCGGCGATCCAATGCGGATCGCTCCGTTGCCATTGCCCCACCTGAACAATTTTATTATACCTGTTTTTTGCCGCGACCATCAGGTTACACTCCTCCACGGAATTGGAAATTGGCTTTTCAACATACACATCTTTGCCGGCTTCGCAGGCATTGATCATCTGCAAACAATGCCAATGATCCGGCGTTCCAATAATCACCGCATCGATGTCTTTATTTTCCAACAGCTTTCTATAATCATTATACACCAATGGCTTTTTACCCGTTTTGG
>JAYWCS010000077.1:0-10139 GCA_043780315.1 Bacteroidota bacterium
TGAAGTAAGGTTTTCCTTTTTGATGCCTGCAGGATAAATGAGCTGGCCCGGTTGAAAAAAGTGGAAACTCCGGTATAATACATATAAAAGAATTAAAAATCCAGCACCCCATTTTATAAAGGGTGTTATCCTTAGATAAATTTCTTTTGCCCTGTCTGATTTCATTTGCCAGAAAGGAGCGTATTGAAAATAGATTAATGGAAAAAGAAATCCGGTTCCGAACCTTGGATCGGGGGCATTGACGAACCAGAAAACAACCCCCGTTAAAGCGATCAGCAACGCTGCAGCAGAATTGATTGAAAAGAAATTTTTCCATTTCCTGAATAGCATCGTATCCATTAAGACGCCTCCGATAATTAACACAATAAAAAAACGATCCATCAGATACAAGTGATTCCACCAATTCGGCAACCAGGTTCGAATCGGTAAGCCGTAGGCCGCCTCCGTATCTTCCCTCAATACCGGGTATCGCGCATAGGCAGTAATATAATGTTGCAGTTCCGCCACGTGTAATTCATCCAACTTCCAGTTATTATGAAAAAACGTACCGGCAAACGAGGATGGAAAAAACGGGTAGCCGGAGGAAACAACATTCCGTATCAGTATGGGTACCCAAAAAAAGAGGCCGGTTATGAAACAGAATAAAACGAGTTGATACCTGCGTAAAATCAATCCGTAAATAAAAATTAAAACCGGGACCAGCAGAATGGGAATCACCGAAAACTTAATGGAAACTGCCACGAAAGCAAAATATGTGGCGAAATAAAAAGCATCGGGCGACCGATCGGTATTTTTTGCCAGAAAATATAAACTGGTAAAAATGGCCATTGCCGCAATAAAATCAGGACTCGCCGAGGAGGCCGTTAACCGGATCTGCGTCCACGAAATCAACGTACCGAGAAGCAATACTAAAAACCAAAAGGATCCGGTGGTTTTAGCGGAGTTCATTTCTGCCGGTTTTCTGACTGATTCTGCGATCAGAAAAACGATCAGCCAGCACATCACACAGCCATTTAGGGGAAAGGAAAAATTTGGTTCCAGAGGCCACATACTAAAAAAATTCATCTCGGCAAACCAGCTGCTCTGAAATCCGAAATGCACCCGCCAGTTCGTCATACCAGGAACAAGTCCGCGCAGAGAATATAACCGAATTGAATCAACATGATAATTCAAACTATCGGGATGAATAATAGGTGAAGTGGTCAGAAAAAGCAGCATGCCAACACACGAAATCAATAATGTGGCGTCGGCTGAAGACATCTTGCGGAACACACTTTGCAGATTTTCTAAAAAAAACAATCGGTTGGAGCACTTTATATAAAAAAGCAATGCGGGAATCGTAACGATACATTTTATCCAAAAGGATATAGGGCCAAACAATGAAACATACATGGCGATGATACCAATAAACGAAAGGCCCGCAAAACATACGATTGGAAAAGCAACGGCTTCCGTGCCGGAGAAAAATAATGAGATCAATTGTCTGCCCCAGGCAAAACATATGATTGAAATATAAACCCACGCAAGCAATTCAAAAATCATAGTATCTATCGCTTTATTTTGTATTCTCCGTCCACGGGAATGACCTGATTGTCTTTTCTTAACCGGAATCCGTTACCGATATGATCTCCCCTCGCTTCCAGTCGTGGATCCACCATATACAAACAAGGTAAAGCAAGATCGTAACACCGTGGGTTCCAGTTATTCAATACTCTGTGGGGAAGATGCACCTCAATATGATCCACTGAGATCGTTTGCACTGCGGGCACCGGAAGACGGGCCGGCGCCAGGAAGTTCCGGTAACTGGAATCATTAAGAACTTTGGATACCCCGTAAAGCAAAACAAACCCAGCCAAAGTGCATGTCACAAACTTTAATACTTTTCCATTGGGAATCGCCATTGCCGGAAGCATTTGAATACCAGCATATATTCCAAAAAGCAATGCGCCCTGCACGAAACGAGGATCAGGGGCTAAAACGAACCAGCTCAAAAGTTGAAAGACCATCACGAATAAAAAAAATCGTTGAACAGTCGAAGAAAAACGTTTGATGCGGACCAAAATAAATCCATACCCGAGTAAAGAAACCGTCAGCAACCATTTGTCGAATGTAAATAGATAACGATACCAGCTTGCTATCCAACCAGGGAAACGCAATGTCATGGTCTCATTCATTGGCAGAAACATGGGATTTACCCGGTTGAAATATTTAATGTATTGGGAAATCTCAACAAGCCGGGATCGGTCTGCCTTCCAGTCGGGCGAAAACCAATCGATCTGATATACCGGAAAAAAAGGATATCCGGATAAAATAATATTTCTTGCAAGAAATGGAACGACAAATAATATCCCGGTTACAGCAGCGAGTGAGCACTGCCGGATAGAAAACGGTTTGCTGTAAAAAATGTAAATCAGACTTAATAAAAGAAGCGGCGCATTAATCATCCGGACGGTAAACAAGAATATCGGCCAGATCAGCCACTCTGCAGGTAAATTCTTTGCGTTCTTAAAAAGGTCGCTAAACAAAACAATCACGCAGATCGTGATAATAAAATCATAATTCGCACTCGTAATGCAACCGCGGATCATGGGCCAGTTGATGAAACAGAAAATCAGGATAACCAGATACCCCCAGGCCTGACTGTTTATTTTACCAGAAGAAATATCGGAAAAAGAAGTAAAAATTCTTTCCAGCAAAAAATAACAAAACCAGAGTCCAATCAAGCCATTCAATGAAAAATAGCTGTTGAAGCCTGGAAAAGGATAACTCAATAACCCGATCGAGCTGAACCAGGAAGAATTGAAACCAAACCGCAAATGAAGATTTGCCAAACCGGGAACCGACCCGAACTCCTGAATCCATTTCACCATTTGAATATGATAACTTTCGGAGTCATCCATCATGGACGGACCTGCGTTCAAGACCAGAATCATGATCAGAAAACAAAACAGGCTGGGCAGAAAAAGAACTTCCCGTTTCAAGGTTGTATGACAATCCCTTAAGATGGTCCTTGATAGCTTTTCTTTCCGAAAAAAAGTAATGACACTCAGAATAATCAGAATCCAAATCAACGCGATCCCGTTGACCGGCGAAAACAGTGCTTTCCATTCTCCCGCTGCTGTGAGTGCCATTAATCCGGTCATCAGAAAATGAAGGATTGAACGCTTTTCGGAATTTGCAGTGGGCATGAAACTGTAGATGATCAGTCCGGCCCAAAAGCAAATACACGAAACCAGTATATAATAAAGAAGCAGATAAAGCATCCCGACCGATTATAAAGTAAAATAACTTTTTAAGTATTTTTTTGTGTCATGTCCAGGTGCGCTAACAAAAAACAAATATCGACCAGTTTCCGCACTGAGCTCAAAATGCTTATAATCTGGAAACTTCGTTTGCAGAAATCCTGGCATCGTTGATATAGTAGTCTTCGAGATCGCCACTAGCAGCATCGGGTCATTTCCATGATAGATTTTCCCGGTAATATTTTCCCCCGGCGCCATAAAAATGACGGGGTGTTTAAGATCCATCGCAATATCTGCTGTCGATTCGGCAAAAACAATCAAAGATGCTTCCTTGTTTCCAATGACTCTTTCCAGTTTGACCAACTTATTGTAAGAGTCCTCATCCAGTTTATCGACAACGCCCAACTGTGAACAATTGTTGTAGAAATAATTAACGCCGACATATCGGCCATTCGTCCATTTCGATTTCAGATAGAGAATATCGGCAACGGCGATTAAACAGACAATTAAAATCAGCGCATGAACGAACGGCGGTTTGAAACGGTGATATAAAAATGAGAGGATAACCGGGACAAACAGAAAACCGGCCAGTTTAAAATGCCTAGCGTTCAGGTCGATATTTGTCTGGAACGAATAAATCCAAAGGAAGAACAAAAACAAACCGGTGTATAAGATGAGCAGGAGATTCTTATACGGAGCCCCCGTAGTCTTATCTTTTACGGTGTTTCGGCTAATTAGAACGAACATTAAAAAAACAAACACGTAAAGAACGGAGCTGATTAAAACGGGACCTACGCCAGCATGGAAAATACCCGACAACAAGTTAGTGGCCCGGTCAATCCATTGCTGAATAGAAGCGATGCTAGACAATGGCGCAGTAAGCGATACCAGTATGGCTCCGGCAGAAAGCTGGAAATGATTCATCAGCGTAGGCCGCGGGCCGCGGGATAAATAAAACAAATAAATAACCAACCCGGAAATAAATAATGGTAAAAACAAAAGCAGGTTTTTTTTATTGGGCAGTAATTTTCCGTTTGCGGTATCACGATAAAAGGAAACTACCCGGGCAATCAAAACGAGTGGACAATAAATCAACAAGGTCGTTTTCGCAATAAAACAAAGTAAAACCAAACCACCCACTGCGAGAAGGTTCCACGGCGAAATACGCCTGATTTTAAAAACATACTGGACGAACCAGGGGAATATGGCGAACTCCAGCATTTCCCCGCCCTGATAAACAATAAAACCATAATATAAAGTAGAACTGGAAAAAATAACCAGCAACGACATGATCGAAACGATCCGTGAAAAACGAAAAAATCCAAAAACGCGATAGTAGCCAGCAAAACCACTGATCAGCGATAAGGCCGTGATGACAATCGAAGCTACTCCGAATCGCACGCCGAAAAAATAATTCAGCAAAACGGGAAATATCCATTGTCCGGGCGCCCACCAGCTAACAAAAACCGGATTAATTTCGCTGATATTTTTTAACGGTATCTCCTGCAGGACGTTGAAAGAATGAAAGAATAGTGTTCCCTTATAGGCGAGAAATCCATACACACTGTCAATGCTCAGAACCAGCGGTTTTATGAAAGAGTAGACAATAAAAATAATAAGTAGAAGAATCAGCAGCCATTGATGTGCTGTGGTTAAAAAAAATAAACGCCGGGATTGCCTATTTTGATTATTCATTTCAATAGAAAGGACCGTAACTCGTTAAGACATAGACATACCATATCAATGCTAAACTACCTGAAATAATGATGATTTTCCAGCCAGTGATTTTTGGCCCGGGTACCGCGCTCCAAAAGCAGACAAAAATTGGAATCAATGTGTTTTTCAGTCGTTCGTTGTAATATCCAGTAAAACAAAAAGAAACAGGTAAATACAAATGCCGTATCTCTAACCGACTGTTCGTGGAATAAGATTTTTACTTTCGCAGCCAGGAAAATAACAAAAGAAAAAAAGAGCAGAATAACCAGACACAACATGGTTTTCATGTACTCGATTGTAAAACTACCCAAATTGTGAAAAAAAATTCCGGTTGATTGCCTTAGGGATTCGGGAATCCAAATCAACTCATGGGCATAACGCATCTCGAAGTTAAAATAAACCATTCCGTGTAGTTTCAAAATGCCGAGCCAGGCAATGGTCGGAACAGAACAAATAAGGAGCAAACAAAAAACAGGAAGGACCTTTTGGCTCTTCAACCGGCTCCATCCATTATCTCTCAAAAAAGCATATAACAGAACCGGTATTAACATTAAAAAATTACCATACACCAGCAACAGCAGCCCAGCAGCAAAAAAAATCATTCCCCATCGTAGCAGGGAAACAGGCAAGTTTCGTTGTTTAAAATGGAGCAAAATATAAATACAAAGAAGAGGTGTTAGAAAGGCAAACATTTGTTTGTGGATAGCCCAGAAAAAAACTTTGGTTATCGGGTTGGCCACGATGAAAATCATAAAAATATATTTCAGATAGTCAGGGCTGACCCCGGGCGCGAGGAGTAAATTGAAAATCTTCTCAAATAAATAAAGTGAGAGCCACAGAACCAAAATATTGATCAGAAAATAGCCGAAATAAAAATTTCCGATGAGAAGAATCTGTTTCGCAGGATAACTACCCCGCCAGAATGTTCTGTAAAATGAAGTAAGCTGCCGGTGAACGGGCCACGTTAATGCATTTACAGAATAACCCACGACCGTTCCTGCGAGAATAAACAGCGGGCGTGACTGGCGCTGATGATGATAGGTCAGTAATTGAGAAGGGTCAATGGCTGTCAAAATAAATCCATACGTATCCGAATTCAAAAAAAAGCTCATGTGACTGTTCAGATGAACGTACCGGCCATAGGGGTCGGTTGTTGCGGGTCTTGATGCGGGAGAAAATAACAAAGTGAAATTCACGAACAGGATGAGTAGTAACTTCTTCATACGGCTGTATGTTGAGACATCATCCGCTCAACATACTTTCCGATCAGGTCAAATTCGATGTTTACGCTGGCGCCGGGGATGAGTTCTCGAATATTGGTGTTTTCAAACGTGTAGGGTATAATGGCAACCGAAAACCGGTGATCGGTCACATCAAAACAGGTGAGGCTGATTCCATTGACAGCAATAGATCCTTTTTCAATCAGGAGACGGGTAAAAGAAACAGGAAATTCAAAACGGAAAAGCCAGCTTCCATGCTGATCCTGGCGTTCGATACAGAGGGCCGTCGTATCGACATGACCCTGCACTATATGTCCGTCGAGTCGCCCATTGATCTGCAGGCAACGCTCGAGATTGACCCTTCCTCCGGTTTTCCATTCGTTCAAACGGCTCTTGGATAGCGTTTCTTCGATGGCTGTCACCTGGTACTGATCACCGGAAACCTCCTCGACGGTCAGGCAGACCCCATCGTGGGAGAGACTCTGATCGACTTTCAATTCCCTGGCCACGGTCGACTGAATCCGGAAAGTTTTGTTGGTGCCTTTTGTTGAAATAGAAGAGATTACGCCTGTTGCTTCGATGATGCCGGTGAACATGATGTAAAAATCGGAATTTCCGGTCTTTTTATTCATTTAATTTAAAAATCTCGTTATCTTTACCAACAGAAATTCATTTTAAAAGGAACATCCATTATGTTGATTATCGATTCAAAAGATTGCGAGAATATTGACAAGGCTTTAAAAAAGTACAAGAAAAAATTTGAAAAATCCAAGGTTTTAATCCAGTTACGCAGCCGTCAGTCGTTCACTAAGCCCTCTATTAAGAGGAGGGGCGAGATGCTGAAAGCGGTTTACAAGCAACAGCTGGCTACCGGCAAATTTGATCAATAAAACCTTTTAGCTTATTTATATTAAAGAGGTCGCTCCGTGCGATCTCTTTTTGTTTAAATTTGGTTGAATAAACCAATTTCCGTTGCATCTCCACAGCCAGTCATTCATCGATTATTTACAATTTGAGAAACGGTATTCCGATCATACGATCCGGGCCTATACCGACGACCTGGACCAGTTTTTCGTTTTTTTAGAATCTGAATTTGAAAATATTAGTCTCCAGGGCATTTCTGCGCCATTTATCCGCTCCTGGCTGGCCAGTTTAAAAGAACGGCAGATGGCTTCAAAATCAATCAACCGGAAGATCTCTTCTCTGAAATCATTCTTTAAATATCAATTGCGAACCGGGACGCTCGAGAAATCCCCGATGTTGGGCATTATCAGTCCGAAGGCAGGCAAACGACTGCCGATATATGTTGAGGAAAAAGACATGGACCTGCTGACCCGCCAGATGGAATTTCCCGATAGCTGGCAGGGAAAAACGGACGGCCTGCTAATCCGGATGTTTTATAATACGGGCGTGCGACTGACGGAGCTGATAACCCTTAAAAACACGCAACTGGATCTGGCCGCGGCCATGATGCGGGTGCTGGGCAAAGGAAATAAGGAAAGAATGATCCCTTTGAGTGGTGCACTGGTAGAAGAAATCAGGCTGTATCTGAAAGAAAAACAGGTGAGCGGACGGGACGATGCCCCCACCCTGCTGGTGAACGAAACTGGGAAGCCGCTTTATACAAAATACGCTTACCTGGCGGTTAAAAAATACCTGACTCAGGTGACGACGATTGATAAGAAAAGTCCGCATGTGCTCCGCCATAGTTTTGCCACGCACCTGATGAATCATGGGGCCGACCTGAATTCGGTCAAGGAATTACTGGGTCATTCGAGTTTGGCAGCTACCCAGCTGTACACCCATAACAGCATTGAAAAGCTTCGGGAAGTGCATAAAAAGAATCACCCCCGGGGCTGAAAAAAACCAGTTAAAATACAGGGAAATTATAGGGAAAAATATTTGGATTAATTCCTGCAAGGAGTTAATTTTAATAAGCAGGATTTGCCTTGTGGCAGAACCCTGAAAATGCACTTGTATTTATTGTTTCATTGTTTAAAAAAAGCGAAATTATGAACGTAAACATTCAGACAGTTCACTTCGAAGCCGATAACAAACTGGTTGACTACGTGAATAAAAAATTAGTGCGGCTGGACACGTTCCACGACAGAATTGTGAAAGTAGAGGTCTTTCTTAAACTGGATAACGTGGTGCATACGATCAAAGATAAAATTGCTGAAATTAAAGTGCATGTCCCGCGACAGGATTATTTTGTAAAGTGTTCCTCGAAATCCTTTGAAGAGTCGTTCGACAAAGCGATGAGTTCCCTGATCAATCTGATCAAAAGAAAAAAAGATAAACATCTGGTCTGATACAAAACCCCCTTTGAGGGGGTTTTTTTATGGACTGATTCAGGAGGAAAAAACGGGAACAAAATCATTCCAGATAAAAAATACTTCAAAATTTTTCCGTTTAACAAATTCGCTTACCTTTGCCTTCCCAAAAAAACAGGCGGATAACAACGTCGTTTTTAGTTCTTTGTATACTGGTTAGATCCATGTTCAGGAAGAAGACATGCCAGAGTAGCTCAGTTGGTAGAGCAGCTGATTTGTAATCAGCAGGTCGCGGGTTCGATCCCCCTCTCTGGCTCAGCTGGCAGATTAGACGGTTTCCGGAAATGGAAGTTGTTGATATCCGACAGGAATTAGGATTACCATCGGGCAAGTAGTCAAGTGGCCAACGACAACAGACTGTAAATCTGTTCTCTCCGGAGTTCGGTGGTTCGAATCCATCCTTGCCCACGAATAGAAAGTGAGAAGAATGTGAGGAAGTGTGGAAGTGGGGGTTTCTTGTAAAAAAAGTTCTTTGAGTTGAAATATGTTTGGTGTCGGTGTGGATGAATAAAATCACACACACTTTCGTATCTCCATACTTTCATACTTGTATTACGCGGAAGTAGCTCAGTTGGTAGAGCGACAGCCTTCCAAGCTGTAGGTCGCGGGTTCGAACCTCGTCTTCCGCTCTTACCTGCCATCGCTTAAGCAATGGCGGATGTTCAGACTGTATTGAAAGTTTTTAGCCAGGCCGGGCTGCCTACGCTAAAGCTCCGGCGGCCAAGGCGACCATGCCGTTGTAGCTCAGTGGTAGAGCACTTCCTTGGTAAGGAAGAGGTCAAGAGTTCAATTCTCTTCAACGGCTCTTAAAGATCAGAGGAGTTGAGGGTGAAAAAAGAAAGCAGATTTAGAAAATAGAAGCAATTTATTTAGAAGAACTTTATTTAAAAACACAAATTAAAAACTAGATACCAATGTCAAAAGAGACCTTCAAAAGGGACAAGCCCCACGTTAATGTTGGAACGATTGGTCATATTGACCATGGTAAAACCACATTAACTGCAGCCATTACAAATATTTTGGCCGCCAAAGGATTGGCAACAGCAAAAAAGTATGATGAAATCGATGCCGCTCCGGAAGAAAAAGAGCGTGGTATCACTATCAACACGGCTCACGTAGAATATCAGACCGTTAAAAGGCATTACGCGCATGTGGATTGCCCGGGCCATGCTGATTATGTAAAAAATATGATTACCGGTGCAGCCCAGATGGATGGTGCGATCCTGGTAGTAGCAGCAACTGATGGTCCGATGCCGCAGACGAAAGAGCATATCCTGCTCGCCCGTCAGGTAGGTGTTCCACGGATGGTTGTGTTCATGAATAAAGTTGATCTGGTGGATGATCCGGAATTACTGGAGCTAGTTGAAATGGAAATTCGTGAACTGCTTACTTTCTACGGCTTCGATGGCGACAATACACCAATCATACAGGGTTCCGCTACCGGAGCTCTTGCAGGTGAAGCTAAATGGGTAAAAGCCATTGACGATCTGATGGAAGCGGTTGACAGTTATATTCCATTACCACCCCGTCCGGTTGATCTGCCATTCCTGATGTCTGTAGAAGATGTATTCTCTATTACAGGCCGCGGAACAGTTGCGACAGGTCGTATTGAAAGAGGTCGTGTTAAA
>JAYWCS010000078.1:0-2193 GCA_043780315.1 Bacteroidota bacterium
GAATATGCGGGCAAGCCCGATTTCATTCTGGAGAATGAACTGTCTGCGGGAAAGGACTTCTATCTGCATGATATCCCATTTGAAAATCTCAATGATTCGCCTGTCTTCGAATTTGATTTCAGCTTACAGGCGGCCGACAAAAAAATGGCGCTACACTACGAACGGGCGCTGAAACTCAAGGCCAAAGCGGTTTTCCTCCGCATCGACGAGATCCGAAAAAAAGGGGAGGCCAGTTTTGCATATAAATTATTCGATCAATATCCGGATCGTTTACCGGAAGAAGAAGTACCCGAAGCATTGCAGGCGACGAAGGGAGGAAATAAATTATACAATGCAAAAAATACCCGTCAGCATCTGGAACCTGCAAAATATGAGGTCGATCTTCATATTGAAAAACTGATACCCGAATGGAAACAATTGAGCAATTTTGAAATATTAACCATTCAACTCAACACGCTCGAAAAATACCTGGATCTCGCCATTGCCCACCATCAGCACAATCTCATTGTCATTCACGGGGTGGGAACCGGGAAATTAAAAGATGAAATTCATGAAATTCTCAAAGCTCGCCGCGAGGTGAAGTCGTTTATCAATCAATACGATCCCAGATATGGGTACGGTGCTACGGAGATCTTTCTTTAAATTTGTGCGGGCTACCAGCCGGGCCATCGCTCTTTTTGCTTCGGCAGAAGGGGAGGAAAGTCCGGACAGCATAGGGCAATGTACCGGTTAATCGCCGGGGTCATCACGGCAAGGGCTAAATGATACAGATAGTGCCACAGAAAATAACCATCCTGCGTAAAGTGGGAAACGGGTGAAAATGTAGGGTAAAAGCCTACGGCTTGATGTAGTAATACATCTTGCGGGTAAACCTTGCATGCTGAAATGCCATGTATGTCGTGCTTCGTCCATTGACGCTTTGGCGAAAGTGGATGAGATGAACGGTCCGTTCGTATTAGCAGTAATGTTGTGCATGACGGGTAGGCAGCTAGATTCTTTCAGTAATGAAAGAACCAGATAAATGATGGCAGTAGAACAGAATCCGGCTTATGAGCTGGTAGTCCGTTTTTTTTTGCTGCTATTTCCTGTGTAAGGGTAAGTTTGTGCGTTTAATAATGTGGTGAATGCGTAATAGTGCGGATCTGCAAATTCTGCACATTATTAAAACCAACCACCCACATATATTCGAGAAAACTCAACTTCTAAAGTGGAGATTACGCTTTAAATGCCGAAGCCATTTTTTCTAATAAATTCGTAGAAATCATTTTCTGGGCAAGCAGCAGCATATTTTTATATGCTTGTGCGCGGGAAATACCATGACCGATAATCACGGGTTTATTGACTCCCAGTACGGGTGTACCGCCATAAGCTTCGAAATTGAAACGGTCGAAGTATTCCGTATGAATATTCTGACGTTCGAGAATCGCATGGAGTGATTCGGCCATTTTGAGAATGACATTTCCGGTAAATCCTTCGCAGACCAATACATCGGCATGATCGCGGAAAATATCGCGCCCCTCGACGTTTCCGATAAAATTAATTTCATTGTTGGCCTTGAGCAGGGGATAGGTGGTTTGCGCAAGTACATTTCCCTTTCCTTCTTCTTCACCAATATTTAAGAGTCCGACTTTCGGATTCTCAATGCCCAGAATGTATTTGGCATACAGCGATCCCAGGGTCGCAAACTGATTCAGGTGTTCGGCTTTGCAATCCGCATTCGCGCCGACATCCAATAACAGTCCGGTGGTTCCATTTTCACGCGGCACGATGGTACCGATCGTCGGGCGCAAAACACCCTCGATCGGTTTAATTGTATACATCGAACCAATCAGCATCGCACCGGTATTGCCGGCACTGATGAACGCATCCGTTTTGCCGTTTGCGAGTAATTGAAATCCAATGGAAATAGATGACTGCGGTTTTTCCTTCAGCGCCCGCAGGGGATGTTCATTCATCTCGATTACTTCAATAGAAGGAATTAATACATAGCCGCCTGGCGGCAGTTCGTATTGGGCAATCAGAGGTAACAACAACGCGTCCTCTCCAATGAGCGATACGGTTGCTGAAGAATTTTCTGATAAATAATCGCGTACGCCTTTCACCAGTTCTTCTGGTGAAAAGTCTCCGCCCATCATATCTAATGCAATATTCATCCGGCTAATCTACATTATAAGCTGAAAAAAATAATACTAA
>JAYWCS010000079.1:0-4691 GCA_043780315.1 Bacteroidota bacterium
CACGCTGAGCAGCTCTTTTACATTTCAGCAATCAGCTTTTAATAATACAACCATCAATATCAGCGGTCAGACCCTCAATCTGCAGAACAACGGAACCAGCTTCACAAATGCCATTGTAAATGCATCAGGTAGCAGTACTTTTTATCCAACCGGTTCATTGTCCATTACCGGATCAACTTTTAATTTCACTGGAAGCGCTGCTTTCACCAATGCAGGGGGCCAGCTGGCACTCAGTTCCAGTAATTTATATTTTAATGGCAACTCCAATTTCACTGCGACTGCCGGACCGGTTAACCTAAATGCGTCGACCCAAATGGTAGCCGGAGATGGCAGTGTGACCAGCAAAGCCTTTTTGTTGATGAACGGACCCACACTCAATCTCGTTGACGCAACGTCGGCTTTTTATGCCGCCAATAAAAATAACTATTATGCCAACTGGAATTCCTACAATTCGCAGAGCAATTCAAAGACTTATGCAACCGCTTCCAACAACAAAAATTGTGGTGGCACAGGACAGAATATTTGTTCGGCCCAATTATTTTATGGTTGCGCGAGTTTCAGCAATACAGGCCCGGTAACATGTACCAGCCTCGCGACTTCCATTGAGAATTTTAATGTTTTACTCCAGGGAGATCGTGTAAAATTGACCTGGGTGATGACGGATGGCGCACAAACTGCTTACTTCAAAATTGAACGGAGTGCAGGGGCCGGCAATTTTATACCCCTCGCAACCATCGAAGCGGATTTATCTGACGCAGGTTACAGTTATACCGATTTGACACCGGGGTCCGGCGACAATTTTTACCGCATCACCCTGCACACGATTGATGGAAAAATCAGTTATTCCAATATCATTTCAATTCAGAACGGTTCAAACACAGAAATGAAAGTATATCCCAACCCCACCCAGGGCGGACAGTTCTATTTACAGGTACCCGGTCCGGAAACAGCGACCATGAGCATTTACAGCATGGATGGAAGATTACTCGGGATGCGTTCTTTAAGCGGACAAACAAAATACCAGATCAACCTGCCGGAAGTTAAAAACAGGTCGATGCTCGTAGTACACGTCGTTACAAGCACGAAATCCAGCACATTCAATTTGTTAAATAATTAATCCCGGATCGGGCGGCAATTAATCCGGAAAATTCTTTCATCATAGCGCATCGAATATTATATTCGTTTACTGTATGAAAACCACTCCATTCAAGCACCTCCTATATTTACCTGTTATTATTCTCTTTCTGTCCTGCTCCTCGGTAAAAAAAATAACCCGGGAAGAAAAACAGGGCCTGCCTGAGCTTCCCTTATCCGAATTGGATATACCCGTAAAAATCGCGGCAGCTGCGATTCTGGTAAAAGCCGAGCAACTGGTTCCGGCAGAATTTACTTCCGATGGCTGGCCAGAATTCATGCATCCCTCCTGCGACTTCCGCTATAAATATCGTTTCGTCAGATCGGCCCTGGAGGTAACCTGCATCAATAACGTGATTGAAATACGGTTTGGCGGCAATTATCAGGTAAGTGGCAGTAAATGTTTATGCACCGCCGGCATCCCGGTAACCCCCTGGATTTCGGGGAACTGTGGTTTCCTGCCCCAGCCCCTGCGTAAAGTGAACATGGCCATCAGCACCAGTTTGCAGTTTCTTCCCAACTACAAAGTACGCACGACCACCCGTATTCTACAGGTGCAACCCATCGACAGATGTTCGGTATCCGTTTTTTCCAGCGATATCACCCAGCTGGTGATGGATAGTATCCGTTCTTCTCTCACATCGTTTTCATCGGCGATGGATCAGACCATTGCCGGCCTGAGTTTTGCCAACGCCGTTCACCGGATCCGCGACAGCAGTTATCGCAAAATAGCATTTGGGAAATATGGTTATTTTTTACTCAATCCCACGGCATTCCGGATCGGTCAACTTAATTATGCAAAGGATAGTTTCTGGCTATCCCTCGGCGTTTCATGTAAGCCGCAACTGGTTTCCGATCCGGTGAACCATCTGTCAATGCCTGCCAGTCTGCCGGCCTTATTACAAACAGAAACCCGCAACGGGATCCGTCTGTATCTGAATATGAATTACGATTATATTTTTCTTACGCAGCTGCTGCGCGACAGCCTCCATAATAAAGTGTTTGAATTCAAGGGAAAAACACTGGTGGTGAAAGACGCCAGCGTACGCGGATTGGAAAACAATCAGGTGGAAATGCGCATCGATTTTGCCGGAAGCAACCATGGTAGTATTTATTTACGGGGAACACCTACCCTCGATACGGCAAAACAGACGCTAAGTATGCCCGATATTCAATATTCGATGGAAGGGGAAGATCTCGCTTTGAAGATCGGACGCAGTTTGTTTAGAAATAAAATCCGCAAAACCATTCAGGGAAAATCCTATCTCGATGTGGCCGCGCTTCTGAATGCCAATAAAGCCGTTATCGATCAGCAGTTAAACAGGCAAATTACCGAAAGAATTTTTTCTTCCGGGGTCCTACGACAGGCAAAAATTATCGGATTACTCGCTAACCAGCAAAATATTCAGGTGCAGGTTTTTATATCCGGAGAAGTGAAAATATTGGCAGGCAACCTTTAACATAAGATTTACGTAATAATTTAAAAGATGAAGTGGGTGCGCTATTAACTTCACTTTCGCAAAAGGCCTTAAAACCATTGATAAACGGTAATCAGCGCATTAGCGCATTAATTGCAGGCTGCAGACAAAACGAACGCGCCAGCCAGAAGGAGTTATACGAATTCCTTCAGGGTTATGCTATGAAGATTTGTTACCGATATCAACACCATCATTATCAGGTAGAGGAAATCGTAAATGAAGGATTTACAAAGTTTTTCAAAAATATCCATCAGTTTGATGAAAATCGCCATGTGGAGATTTCGATGGCACTGAAAGGATGGTTCAAAAGAATTCTGGTAAACACCTGTATTGATTACTACCGAAAAAATTCCGCTTACCTGCATGGGCAAACCATTTCTGAAGAATCAGAAACAATTGCTGATCACGGGGAAACCGGATTTGATAAATTGTCGTATAAAGAAATTATTGAATCGATCCGATTATTATCACCTGCTTATAGAACCGTATTTAACCTGTTTGTGATAGAAGGGATGACCCATGAGGAAATTGGAAAACACCTGGGCATCTCCATCGGGGCTTCCAAATCGAATCTATCAAAGGCAAGGGAAAATCTTCGGAAGATATTGACCAAAAAAGGGGATGTCAAAAAGTATGTCGAACCGATCTGATAAAGAAATTGACAGGTTATCGAGGGAAGCAGCGGAGTTCTATGAACCCGACGAATCCAGATTATCCTGGAATAAGCTAGAGCAAAAACTGCTGGAGCAAATGCCCGAACGGCCGCCGGACGGCATTCGATTCGGGCGGTTCAGTCCTTTTATCTGGGGATCGGCCGTCGTAATGCTCGCCGGTATTTCTTTTTTTTCAATAAAAAAATTAGCCTATCACTCTTCTTCTACACCAACAGTTCAAACGGTCAAGCGGCAGGAAAATCGCATTCAGGAAGATTCTTTAGCTTCTACCCGCTTATCGTCAGCACCTGCTTACCCGATATTGAATTTGGCGGCAGACAGTCAACGTGCATCTAAAAAAACAGTCGCTGAAGAAATTACAAACGAAGCGGGATACGCCAGAAAATCCGCGAATTATATCAGTCATTTGCAAGAGAATAAAGACTACTTGCCTACGGGATCAGCTGTACAGATTAAAAAATCCACCTCGACCCCAGGGGCACAATCCACGCTCGCTCCAAAAGGAAGTGCATCGATCAGCAATCAGTCTTTTTATCCGTCTTTCGATCAGTCTTCCACGAATGCATCTGCCACAACCAAAATAATTGCCGGTGATAATGCACGTCAACAACGGATTGATCTGCTGCCAATTGTCTTTACACATAAATATTCAGGGAAAGTCCAGGGAAATGATTCGGCGATGAATCGGTTGGCGACAGCGATGGCGAACCATTCAGCACCGCAAAAAACATTGCACATTAACAGATCCCTCAATATTGGATTTTCGTTTGGGCCGGATTATACCAATGCAGGCGGAATTTCCAACAATGAACTCGGAAATAATATCGGAATGACCATTGGTTATTATCTGAACAGTCGTTTATCGGTCAACACCGGTCTATTTTATTCCAATAAATTTTATTGGGCCACAGCTCCCAAACATGCGCCAGATCCAAACCAGTCAATGATCGCCACGGCGGCTTCCCCCATTACACACATTGAAAATATCAATGGGGCCTGCTCAATGTATGAGATTCCGATGACCGTTCGGTATGATTTTGCAAAAGTTCAGAAAACAAAAGTTTTCGTGAATGCAGGAATAACTTCCTATCTGATACGAAACCAAAGCTATATTTATTTCTTTCATGATTTTGCCATAACGGCGGCGTGGAAAACAAACGATAACAGCCGGTTGAATTACTGGGCAGGCGTCGGAAATCTGTCTGCCGGCCTGGAACAGGAATTAGGCAAAGGCCTGAGTTTTCAGCTGGAACCCTATCTGAAAATTCCATTCCGGGGAATGGGACTGGCCAATGTGAAATTAACCAGTTACGGGATGCTTTTTTCTATCCGCTATGCGCCGGTGTTAAGCAAAAAAAAGAAATAATAATTATTTAAGATCCGGTTTCTGTTCAAACCAAACCGG
>JAYWCS010000080.1:0-8560 GCA_043780315.1 Bacteroidota bacterium
AGTGGATTTTCAACGACGTAATTGAAAAACTCATGCATCAGGTTCCGCACCCTTATCCAGTATTAAAAACCATTTGGGCTTGTAATGCCTAATCCTATATTTTTAAACGAATCCCATCCTTAGAAAAATTTATAAAATAACGATTGTTCGTTGATGCCATTCACGCTGCTTAACCGAAAATAATGGAACAAAACCAAGGTTTATACCATCCTTCTTTTGAGCGGGATTCCTGTGGCATCGGCTTTGTCGCCAATATAAAAGGCAACAAGTCGCACCAGATCATTTCCGATGCGCTCACCATCCTGGAGAATATGGAACACCGGGGTGCCTGCGGAGCTGAAATTAATACCGGAGACGGCGCCGGGATCATGATTCAGACCCCGCATGAATTCTTTTTTGATGAATGTATCCGCCTCGGATTTCATCTGCCCGCCTATGGCAAATACGGTGTTGGCATGTTATTTTTTCCCAAGGATATCATGCTCAAAGAGGAATGCCGCGATATCTTCAACCGGGCAGCAGAAAAGCTCGGCCTCGAAGTTTTGGGCTACCGAAAAGTGCCCGTCAATCCCGACGGACTCGGCTCTACGGCCTTATCGGTTGAACCCGGCATCGAACAGATTTTCATCGCCAGTCCCGACCATATCACGGATTCCGATGAATTTGAACGAAAATTATTCATCCTCCGGAATTATGCGAGTCATACGATTCAAAATTCCGTCAAGAAAGATCCGATCGGCTTTTATGTTGCTTCGCTTTCTTCCAGAACTGTGATATACAAGGGTCAGCTCACCAGTATGCAGGTGCGCCACTATTTTCCCGACCTGAATAACAACCGCCTCGTTTCGGCATTCGGGCTCATTCATTCCCGTTTTGCCACCAATACTTTTCCTTCCTGGAAACTGGCTCAACCTTTTCGCTATATCGCCCATAACGGCGAAATCAATACCGTTCAGGGAAATCTGAACTGGCTGAAAACAAGCGAAAAGGGATTTGAATCACCCTTTTTCAGCAAGGAAGAAATGGAAATTCTCCTGCCGTTAATTACGGAAGGTCAGTCAGATTCAGCCTGTCTGGACAACATGATTGAACTACTGTTGCTTTGCGGACGGTCATTGCCCCAGGTGATGATGATGCTGATTCCGGAAGCCTGGGATGGCAATGAACAGATGGATCCGGTGAAGAAGGCTTTCTACGAATTTCATGCTTCGCTCATGGAACCCTGGGACGGGCCTGCGTCCATTTCATTCACCGACGGAAAAATGATTGGTGCCACGCTGGACAGAAACGGCCTCCGCCCCTCCCGGTATTGCGTTACGACCGACGACCGCGTGATTATGGCTTCTGAAACCGGCGTACTTCCCATCGACCAGAAATTAATCCGGGAGAAAGGCAGACTGCAACCGGGAAAAATGTTTGTCGTGGATATGGAACAGGGTCGGATTATCAGTGATGATGAGCTGAAGAGTAAAATCTGTTCGTCCAAACCCTATGCAGAATGGCTGAATAAATATAAAATCCGGTTGGAAGAATTGCCTGAACCGCGGGTATTGTTTACCGAACTGCACCACGATCAGATTTTTAAATACCAGAAGGCATTTGGATATACAACAGAAGATATAGAAACAATCATCGTTCCCATGGCGGTCGACGGTAAAGAACCGATCGGCTCCATGGGTTCCGATATTCCGCTGGCTGTACTCAGCGATGAGCCACAGCATCTCAGCAGTTATTTCAAACAACTTTTTGCGCAGGTCACCAACCCGCCCATCGATCCGATCCGGGAACGACTCGTGATGTCGCTGGCAACCTTTGCCGGTAACAACGGAAACCTGCTCGCCGAAGATCCGTTGGCCTGCCATTGTGTGGCCCTGAAACATCCGGTGCTTTCCAATCATGAACTCGAAAAGATCCGCAGCATTGATACTGGTATTTTTCAGGCCAAAACATTGCAGGCTTATTTCCGGGCCGATGAAAAACCCGGTTCGCTGCAGGCTGGCTTAGAAAGGCTTTGCCGCTACGCCGTGGATGCCGTGCTGGATGGATTTGAAGTGTTGATTTTATCCGACCGGGCGATCGACTCGGATCATGCCCCCATCCCGACCCTGCTGGCAACTGCGGCCGTCCACCATCACCTGATCCGGAAAGGACTTCGCGGACAGGTCGGTATTATCGTAGAAGCCGGCGACGTATGGGAAGTGCATCATTATGCCTGTATGATCGGTTTCGGAGCAACGGCCATCAATCCCTACCTGGCATTCGCCACCATTCATGATGCGCGGATTACCGGAAAACTTCAAACAAATCTGGAAGCTGAACAACTCAAGAAAAATTATATTAAAGCCGTCAACGACGGATTGCTGAAAGTGTTTTCAAAAATGGGCATCTCCACATTGCAATCCTACCAGGGCGCGCAGATATTTGAAATCATCGGACTCAATCATTCGGTTGTTGATAAACATTTTACAGGTGCCACTTCCCGTATTGAAGGCATGGGGCTGGATGAAATTGCACGGGAAACACTGGCCAAACATTTATTTGCATTCAGCCGGAAAGATATTCCGGTGGAACGCCTTCCAACAGGGGGAGTATACCAGTGGAAAAGAAAAGGAGAGTTTCATCTCTTTAATCCCAACACCATTCACTTTCTGCAGTATTCAACGCACATGAACGACTATGGTTCGTTCAAAAAATATTCCAAGCTGGTTAACGATCAGATGGAAAAAGCGGCGACCCTGCGCAGTATGTTTCAATTCAAACGGAATCGGCCTTCCATTTTATTGGAAGATGTGGAACCGGAAGAAAGTATTCTGAAACGTTTTGCCACCGGCGCAATGAGTTTTGGATCCATCTCACATGAGGCCCATTCAACGCTGGCCATTGCGATGAACCGCATCGGCGCTAAGAGTAATACGGGTGAAGGCGGAGAAGATGAATTCCGTTTTGAAAAACTTCCCAATGGCGACTCCATGCGCTCGGCCATTAAACAGGTTGCTTCGGCCCGTTTTGGAGTTACCAGTTATTATCTGACTCAGGCCGATGAATTACAAATAAAAATGGCACAAGGTGCCAAGCCTGGAGAAGGCGGACAGTTGCCCGGACATAAAGTAGATGACTGGATCGGTAAAGTACGGCATTCAACTCCGGGTGTGGGTTTGATTTCGCCGCCTCCGCACCACGATATTTATTCTATCGAAGATCTCGCACAGTTGATTTTTGATTTGAAAAATGCCAACCGTCAGGCTCGAATCAATGTGAAACTCGTTTCCAAAGCGGGCGTTGGAACCATCGCTGCCGGCGTTGCGAAAGCTAAATCGGATGTGATTCTGATATCCGGACATGACGGCGGAACCGGGGCCTCCCCGATCAGTTCAACACGCCATACCGGACTGCCCTGGGAACTCGGACTGGCGGAATCACATCAAACGCTGGTTAAAAATAAATTGCGCAGCCGGGTTGTTTTACAAACTGACGGACAATTAAAAACCGGTCGTGATATCGCCATCGCTACTTTACTGGGCGCCGAAGAATGGGGCGTCGCGACCGCTGCACTCGTGGTGGAAGGATGTATCATGATGCGTAAATGTCATTTAAACACTTGTCCAGTGGGCGTAGCTACGCAGGATCCCGAATTGAGAAAACGGTTTACCGGCAATGCCGATCACGTAGTCAATCTGTTTAAATTTCTGACCCGTGAGCTACGCGAGATCATGGCTGAACTCGGTTTCCGCACCATCGAAGAAATGGTTGGCCAGGTAGAATGCCTGGAAGTGAACGATAACATCCGTCACTGGAAGACAAAAAAATTAAACCTTTCCCCGATTTTATACAAAGAGCCCACGTCAATGTATACGGGTATCTATCATACGGAAGATCAGGATCACGGGCTCGCTGAAGTGCTCGACTGGAAACTGCTGGAAGCGGCTAAACCAGCGCTTGAATCGTTACAAAAAGTGCGTGCGTCTTTTGCTGTGAAGAATACGGATCGCACCATCGGCACAATTCTTTCCAATGAAATTTCAAAAATATATAAATCAGCCGGACTGCCTTCGGATACAATTCATTTTAAACTGACCGGTACGGCAGGGCAAAGTTTTGGTGCCTTCAACACCCATGGCGTAACACTGGAACTGGAAGGAGATGCCAATGATTATTTCGGTAAAGGATTATCCGGTGCACGGCTGATCGTCTATCCGGCTAAAGACGCCGGTTTTGTTCCGGAAGAAAATTTCATTATCGGGAACGTCGCTTTTTATGGCGCAACTTCAGGGGAAGCGTTCATCCGCGGAAAAGCAGGCGAACGTTTTGCGGTGCGAAATTCCGGAGCAGATGCTGTGGTGGAAGGTATTGGCGATCACGGATGCGAATACATGACTGGTGGACGGGTCGTGATTTTAGGATCGACCGGTCGTAATTTTGCTGCCGGTATGAGTGGTGGTCTCGCCTACATATATGATGTGGACGGAAAATTTGCCTCGCTCTGCAACCTGGACATGATCGATCTGGATCCGCTGGATGAAACCGATGCGGCAGAAATGAAAGAAATGATTTCTAAACATTATGTATATACCAGTAGCACGGTTGCAAAATTTGTATTGGACGATTTTGAAAACCAGCTGCGCAATTTCGTGAAAGTGTTTCCGAAAGATTATAAAAAAGTTTTATCAGAAAAGAAAGCGCCCGTCGGCATTCATTCCTGATTCATCATCAAAAAGAAAAACAGCAATGGGTAAACCAACCGGGTTTATGGAATTCAATCGGGAGCTTCCGGAAAAACGCCCAGTGAACGAAAGAAGAAAAGATTACAAAGAATTCGTTATTCAATATGAGCCGGAACAATTAAATCATCAGGCCGCGCGCTGTATGAATTGCGGTATTCCTTTTTGTCATCATGGTTGTCCGCTGGGCAATGTCATTCCGGAATTTAATGATGCCGTGTATCGTAAAGCCTGGCAGGATGCCTATGATATTCTGATAACGACCAATAATTTCCCTGAATTCACCGGTAGAATTTGCCCGGCTCCCTGCGAAACAAGCTGTGTGCTGGGTATTAATCAACCGGCGGTGACGATAGAAGAAATTGAAAAACATATTATCGAGATTGCTTTCGAAAAAGGTTTTGTAAAAGCAAAACAACCCAATATCAGAACGGGGAAAAAAATTGCGGTTGTCGGTTCTGGTCCTGCCGGACTCGCGGCAGCAGCCCAGTTGAATTCAGCCGGTCATACAGTGACCGTATTTGAAAGAGACGACGCCCCGGGCGGGTTACTACGCTACGGCATTCCGGATTTCAAATTAGAGAAATGGATCATCGACAGAAGGATCGATATGCTGGAACAGGAAGGCATTGTATTTAAATGTAATACCAATGTGGGTGTTGACCTGCGGATCAATGACCTCATGCGAGACTATCATGCCATTGTGCTCAGCGGCGGATCGACCATACCCAGAGATTTACCGTTGCCGGGACGCGATCTGAAAGGAATTTATTTTGCCATGGATTTTTTAAAGCAACAAAACCAGCGCGTTCGGGGTGTGCCGGTAGCCGGTGAGGATATCTTAGTTGGTGGAAAGAATGTTATTGTGATTGGTGGAGGAGATACGGGCAGTGATTGTGTGGGCACATCCAACCGTCAGGGCGCTAGCAACATTACTCAGTTCGAGTTGTTGCCTCAGCCGCCGAAAGAAAGAACCACCTACATGCCCTGGCCTACATTTCCGATGGTGCTGAAAACAACTTCTTCCCATGAGGAAGGGTGTGAAAGACAATGGGCGATGGCCACGAAAGAATTTATCGGTGATGAAAACGGAAACTTGAAAGCACTCAAAATAGCGGAGCTGGAATGGAAGATGACAGACGACGGACGACCTGCCCGTTTTGTAGAAGTGCCCGGATCGGAAAAAATTATTTCCTGCGAGCGTGCTTTCCTGGCGATGGGTTTTGTGCACGCCCAACATGACGGCATGGTGAGCGAGCTTTCCGTAGAACTCGATGAACGCGGCAACGTTAAAGCACCAGAAAAATCTTACCAGACGAATATAGAAAAAATATTTACTGCAGGCGACATGCGCCGCGGCCAATCGCTCGTTGTATGGGCCATCAGTGAGGGAAGAGAATGCGCGCGCAAAGTGGATGAATTCCTGATGGGTGTATCCCTGCTGGAAACCAAAGACCATTCCCTGATTGGTGCAAGTTGTTGAGCGCAGACCCCTGTTGCTTTAAGCTTTAAAACGTACATTTATAATAATTACCCAGCATGGGCGTGGACGTTCAACGAAACAGCCTGGCATTATTTACGTGATCATCTGGTGGAAGATAAAAAGAGTCCGGTAGAAAATATTCGTTTCGGCGACCTTCATCCGTTGTATGGAGCGGTGGATATCCGTAACGCCACCATCTTACGCAACCAGGCGCTTGCCAACGACTATACGATTCAATTGCGGATATTGATTGAAACAATATCCAGCCTGAACGATTTGGCCATGCCTCAGATTCAGCGCGTACGGGAAACTGCCGCCACTGATCTTCAACATATTTATCCCGGTTACTTTGAAAAATTCAGACCCGATGGAGTCGAATATGATGTTTATGGGGGTCAATCGATCGCACCTAAAAAAACATTCCTTTCCGAACACCTGCAGCGGATGAAACGCTGGCAGCTGACATGCATGGTTGAGGTTGTTAAGCTGACACATGATTTGCTGCTTCAAATTGATTTTCAGCTCCAACCGACACAGACAAAACCAGAAAAAAGAGCCGGAGCCGGAATCCTTACAAGGCGTAAACGGATTAAAAGCATTGCGGGCAGGTGTTTACTTATAGATTGTACTCCTAAAAATAATCACAGATTGTTTTTACATTTAATTAGTCTTTGAAAAAAATATGCAAAAAGAAATTTCAAGAAAAAAATTCATTGCGGCCATTCCCTTTCTTGCCCTGTTGCCGTCGATGGCAGGAACGATAAACAGGAAAGAATTTGCAAAAATCTGTTTCTCAACCATTGGATGCCCTGACTGGACATTTGATCAGATTCTTTCTTTTGCAGATGCGAATGGGTATCACGGCATTGAAGTGCGTGGAATTTTGCGCCAGTTATATCTCACGCAGGTTCCTGAATTTTCGGGTGCAGAACAGATATCAACGACATTGCAGAAAATGAAGGACCATCAATTGACATTCGTCGATTTAGGATCTTCGGCTGCTCTGCATTTCCCGGAGGGTGTCGAAAGAAATCAAAACCTGGGAGAGGCGAAAAATTTCATCGATCTGGCCCAGAAACTGAAATGTCCTTATGTTCGTGTATTCCCGAACCAATTGCCCAAGGAACGGAGTAAGCTGGAATCAATGAAACTGATTATTAGTGGCCTACGGGAACTGGGTGACTACGCCGCCAATAAAAATGTTACGGTATTGCTCGAGTCACACGGCGAGCTGGTGTATAAAAAAGATTTACTAACGGTAATGCAGGGTGCCCGGCACCCGCACGTTGGTTTGGTTTGGGATATCTGTAATATGTGGGCCGCAACAAAAGAGACGCCTGAAGAAGTATATGCTGTTTTAAAACCCTATATCCACCATACTCATATTAAGGATTTAGAAATCGTGAAAGGAGAGGAAAAATATGTATTACTTGGAAAAGGTATTGTGCCTATTTTTAAGGCGATTGAGATCCTATACAGGAATCACTATACGGGCTATTACAGCTTCGAATGGGAAAAATTATGGCATCCCGAAATATTAGAACCTCAGGTGGCGCTGTCTGATTTTCCCCTTGCGATGGAGGGAGAATTTATAAAACTAAAAAAAAGCTTGTAGGCGCTATGCGAGTTTGGGTTTCGGGACATTTGGATGAGTGATCCATCTTCAGCCTGCCGGCGATGTTAGCTACTTTCGTAACTCAACTGAACTTCTCTTAAACAAAAAAAGCCCTGTCTAATAAAAGACAGAGCTTCAATAAATATGGCAGCTACCTACTCTCCCGCATTGTGGTGCAGTACCATCGGCCATAAGGGGCTTAACTTCTCTGTTCGGAATGGGAAGAGGTGAACACCCTTGGAAAAACCACCATAAAAAGATCAACGCTGTATACGCAAGCCACTGGCTGAACGTAAAGCGAAATACAATTACATATTGGGAGTTGTAATACGAATATCATTTGATATTTTATCATCTGCCGGGCCGAAGCTTTCACAGAAAATAAAAAAAATTAAAGCATACGGGCAATTAGTACTACTCGACTTTACTATTACTAGTTTTATATCTATAGCCTATCAACGTCATAGTCTTTGACGACCCTTAAAAGAAAACTCATCTCGTGGTAGGTTTCACGCTTAGATGCTTTCAGCGTTTATCCTGTCCGTACATAGCTACTCGGCACTGCACCTGGCGGCACAACCGATACACCAGCGGTACGTACGACCCGGTCCTCTCGTACTAAGGTCATGTCCACTCAATTTTCTTACGCCCATCACAGATAGGGACCGAACTGTCTTGCGACGTTCTGAACCCAGTTCACGTGCCACTTTAATCGGCGAACAGCCGAACCCTTGGGACCTTCTC
>JAYWCS010000081.1:0-3701 GCA_043780315.1 Bacteroidota bacterium
ATTTTTGGAGATCTGCCCCCGCTGACCTGATTGAAATCACAAGTAATTAAATAACAGATACCGATGTTTTGGACACTTGAATTAGCCAGTTACCTCGAAGACGCTCCCTGGCCAGCCACAAAAGATGAACTGATCGATTACGCCATCCGCTCCGGCGCGCCCATCGAAGTGGTGGAAAACCTGCAGGAACTAGAAGACGAAGGAGAACTTTATGAAGGCATCGATGATATCTGGCCCGACTACCCTTCACAGGAGGATTTCTTTTTTAATGAAGACGAATATTAAGAAGAAGATCATTGAGAACACGAATATTAAGTTATTACAGAAAGCTTTTGTAAATAAAAAAACCTCCTGAATATTCGGGAGGTTTTTTATTTACTATTTTGAAAAATGATTGATCTGGTAAAACGAAGCCTCAGCGTCAGTCTACCGACGAAATCTTCTCCATCTCACGTACAACGGCTTCAGTCACCCCGGTAAAGGAGAATCCGCCATCGTGAAAAAGATTCTGCATCGTCACCATCCTCGTCAGATCACTGAACAATACCGCCAGGTACCCGGCGCAATCATCGGCACTGGCATTACCCAACGGACTCATTTTCTCGGCATATTCCTGGAAGCCGTCGAAGCCTTTCACGCCACTGCCTGCCGTCGTTTTAGTTGGTGACTGGGACACGGTATTGATACGCACTTTCTTCTTGATTCCATAATAATATCCAAAACTGCGGGCGATACTTTCCAGCAGCGCTTTGGCATCCGCCATTTCATTATAATCCGGAAACACCCGTTGGGCAGCGATATAGGTCAGTGCCACTACACTTCCCCAATAGTTAATAGCATCCATTTCATAAGCAGTTTGTAAAACGCGGTGAAACGACATTGCCGAAATATCAATGGTTTTTTGATTGAATCCATAATCCAGTTCCGTATAGGCCCGGCCTTTTCTCATATTCACACTCATTCCCACCGAATGCAATATGAAATCAATCTTTCCACCGAAATGAGTCATCGCTTCTTCAAACAATTTCTTCAGGTCCTCCGACTTCGTAACGTCGGCGCCAATGACAGGCGCCTTCACCGCTTCAGCCAATTTATTAATCTCTCCCATCCGAAGCGCTACCGGCGCGTTAGTAAGTACCAGCTCGGCCCCTTCATCAAAACAACGAAGTGCCGTTCTCCATGCAAGCGATTTCTCATCGAGTGCGCCAAATATGATTCCCTTTTTTCCTTTTAGCAGTTGATATGACATAGAATGAATCGTTTTTTTGTGCGCGTAAAAATAAGAAGATATTTTCATCGGCAGTGCGAAGAGAAGGCTTTGCTTTTTTGTATATTAACACCAGCAAATCATATAACCTTTCCAAGATGCGATTCAAATCCTTCCCGTTTTTAGTACTTCCGGCGTTATTTTTTTTATTTGCCTGTAACCGGAATCTCGTAAAACTCGATTATACCAACGCAAAAGATGAAGTGGCCCCATTAACCAATCTCATTTTTCGCTTCGATCATCCACTGATTGCCGACTCCCTCATCGACCATTGGGATTCTACTAAATACATTTCATTCGAACCGGCTATCGCCGGAAAATTCCGCTGGGAACATGGCGACGAGTTGGTTTTTTCCCCTTCTGCCCCACTCATTCCGGCGACCAGCTACCGCGCTACCCTGAACAGCGACATTCTGCAGTACAGCAAATTCGATCATTTTAGAAATGCAAAAGACATTCAGTTTCACACCCCGGGATTAAAAATAGAAAATACAAACAGCAGCTGGGTGCAGGAAACTGAGAATAGTAAAACCTACGTTCCGCAATTGGATCTGTATTTTAATTATCCCGTTGATCCAACATTACTCAAAGACAAACTGAAACTGGCCCTCGGTCAGACCCCGGTTTCTTATAGTCTTCAAACACTTTCTTCTTCCACGAAAATATCGATTCGTCTCGCAAACATTCCCGCCGTCGATAAAGACTATGAGATTAAACTCCAATTCGATAAAGGTTTGTTGCCGGTCGGCGGAAGTAACGGTACACCTGATGTTATTGCTATTACCGAGATGATTCCATCTGCGTTTATTTTACGCATCAATGAAATCGAGTCCAATCCGGATGGAATCGGCGGCAGTGTTCAGGTCACTACCAGCCAGCAGATCACCGCTGCAGAACTTTCATCTCATATACAATTGGACCCAGCGGTTAAATTCACTACAGAACTAACGGAAACCGGATTTCTCATCCACAGTGATCAATTCAATATGGATAAACCCTACCTGCTGACGATTAAAAAGGGCTTACGCGGACAAATCGGTGGTTCGCTGATCGAAGATTATACAAATAATATCGGTTTCGGAAAACTGGAACCGGGCATCAGCTTTCAAAACAGCAAGGGAATTTATCTCTCCGGAAAAGGCGAAAAAAATATTGAAGTTACCATTACCAACGTAGAGAAAGTGAAAATTATCGTGTCCAAGATTTACGAAAATAATTTACTAGCCGCACAGCGAAATGGCTACTATCCGCAGGAAACCAACACCAGCAGCGAGTATGACGATAACACAAATTCCACCGCCGGAGATGTTTTTTATGAAAAGGAAATCGATACCCGTTTACTTCCCAAATACGGCAACAGCCGTTTACTTCATCTGGACATGGAAGATAAACTGCCCGATTTTAAGGGCATTTATCATATGATGATCCGCTCCATGAAAGATTATTGGGTTCGTGACAGTCGCTTTCTTTCACTATCCGATATCGGGCTAATTTCAAAAGAAGCCAAAGACAATCTGGTGGTTTTTGCAAATTCCATTCAGACAGCTTTACCAATGAAAGGCTTCAGCATCATAGCTTACGGCGCTAACAACCAGGTGCTCGGACTGGCAACAACAGATGATCAGGGAGTAGCAGAAATAAAATATAAACGACGGGAATTCGCTGGATTTAGACCCGCGATGGTCATTGCAAAAACTGCCGATGATTTTAATTATCTGCCGTTCAGCGCCACCAAAATAAACACTTCCCGTTTCGATGTGGGCGGCAAAACGATGAGCGTTACCGGGCTTGATGCTTTTATTTATCCGGAAAGAGATATTTACCGACCAGGAGAAACATTAAATTATTCGGTGATCGTTCGATCCGATACCTGGAAATCACCAGGTGAAATTCCGGTGAACCTGAAATTTCTACTCCCCAATGGAAAAGAATTAAAATCATTTCGAAAAAATCTCAATGATCAGGGTTCCATGGAAGGTCATATCGACCTGCCGGTGACCGCCATTACAGGAACTTATTCGCTGGAAGTGTATACATCAAACGATATTTTACTATCAACACAGCCCTTCCATGTGGAAGAATTTGTACCCGACCGCATTAAAGTAGTCGCAAAACTGAATAAAGATTTTTATGAACCCGGCAATACGGCTGAGCTGGAAATCAAAGCGACGAATTTCTTCGGACCGCCCGCTGCAGGCAGAAATTATGAATGCGAAATTCAGTTGAAACAAAAACAATTCTCGGCGAAAAAATATAATAACTATAGTTTCGGTCTGACGAATCAGAAAACTTTTTATGATAAAGTAGTACGCGAGGGAAAAACCAGTGAGGCCGGTGAAGTCAAAGAAAAGTTTCTGGTGGACGACATCTACCGCAATATTGGATTACTGCAGGCCGACTTTTTTACAACGGTATTTGATGAAACCGGACGGCC
>JAYWCS010000082.1:0-2638 GCA_043780315.1 Bacteroidota bacterium
CGGTCGGCCGCCATGTCAATCAGATTACGTTGCTTAATTTCCCAAACGGTTTTATAGAGTTGTTTAATTTCTGCCGGAATTTCTTCGATGTTTTGCACCGATCCGTTCGCTGCGATGATTCTGTTTTTCAAACTATGATTCCACAAACCCAGCGTGACCACATCTTTGAGTAAATGTTTATTTACAATGACGAATTCACCGCTTAATACCCGGCGGGTATAAATATTGCTCGTATAGGGTTCGAAACATTCATTGTTTCCGAAAATCTGGGAGGTAGAAGCAGTGGGCATCGGCGCCAGCAATAAAGAATTACGGATTCCGAATGTTTTCACTTCTTCCTTCAGCGACTTCCAGTCCCAACGATCGCTGGGTTCTACGTTCCACATATCAAATTGAAAAATTCCTTTGGATGCCGGAGATCCGGGGAAAGTTTCATAGGCACCCTCTGCTTTGGCCAAATCCTTACTGGCCGTCATGGCAGCAAAATAGATCGTTTCGAAAATATTTCTATTCAGCATTTTCGCGAGGTCACTTTCGAAAGGAAGCCGCAGCATGATAAAAACATCCGCCAGGCCCTGAACTCCCAATCCGATGGGCCGATGACGCAGATTCGATCTCCGTGCTTCTTCGATTGGATAATAATTTCCGTCGATGATACGGTTTAGATTGATGGTTGCCTGATAAGTGACGTCGTATAATTTCTGATGATCAAAAGTACCATTGACAATATATCGCGGCAGGGCCAGCGACGCCAAATTACAAACTGCCACTTCATCGGGTGCGGTATATTCTAAAATTTCCGTACAGAGATTACTGCTCTTGATCGTACCGACATTTTGCTGATTGCTCTTACTGTTGGCGGCATCTTTGTATAAAAGGTAGGGTGTTCCGGTTTCTATCTGTGCGTCTAAAATGGCGAACCAAAGATCCTGCGCTTTAATGGTTTTACGTGCCCGGCCCGTAGCTTCGTATTGGGTATAAAGTTTTTCAAAAGCATCTCCAAAAACATCCTGTAGTCCCGGGGCTTCATTCGGACAAAATAAACTCCAGTCGCCATTGGCTTCTACTCTTTTCATAAACAGGTCGGGAATCCAAAGCGCATAAAATAAATCTCGTGCGCGCAATTCTTCTTTGCCGTGGTTTTTTCTCAGATCCAGAAAGGAAAAAACATCTGCATGCCAGGGTTCCAGATAGATGGCAAATGCGCCTTTGCGTTTCCCGCCGCCCTGATCGACATACCGTGCCGTGTCGTTAAATACTTTCAACATAGGAACGATACCATTACTGGTGCCGTTGGTGCCCCCGATATAACTACCCGTTGCGCGAATATTGTGAATGGCGAGTCCGATGCCCCCGGCACTCTGGGAGATTTTTGCAGTTTGTTTGAGGGTGTCGTAAATGCCGTCGATGCTATCGTCTTTCATCGTCAATAAAAAGCAGGACGACATCTGTGGTTTGGGTGTCCCCGCATTGAACAGGGTAGGCGTGGCATGCGTGAACCAGCGTTCACTCATCAGGTGATATGTTTTTATGGCGCTTTCAATATCGTGTTTATGAATACCAACCGCTACGCGCATATACATATGCTGGGGCCGTTCTGCCACCTGACCATCGATGCGTAACAAATAAGACTTTTCGAGTGTCTTAAAACCAAAAAAATCAAAGGCATAATCCCGGTCGTAAATTAGGGTACTGTCCAGCAGATCCGCATTTTCTTCTATGATCTTCATGACATCGTCTGCTATGAGCGGCATCTTTTTTCCATTGGCCGGATTGACATAACCAAACAATTTGCGCATGGTGGAAGAAAAACCCTTGGTCGTATTTTTATGGAGGTTGCTGACCGCAATACGGGAAGCAAGGATCGCATAATCCGGATGGGTGGTTGTTAGCGAAGCGGCGGTTTCTGCTGCCAGATTATCCAGTTCGGTGGTGAGTACGTTATCGAAAATTCCTTCAATTGTTTTTTTCGCCACTTCATGAATATCAACCAGCGAACTGAGGCTATAGGAAAGTTTTTCAATCCGGGAAGTGACTTTATCAAACTTGACAGACTCTTTTTTGCCGTTTCTTTTTATTACAAACATGGGTAGTGTTTTATAAATTAAAAATCTTCTTCGAGTGAAAAACTTTGTGCTTCTTTGTTTGACAATACGCCTGATTTCTGATAATCCCCCACCCGTTTTTCGAAAAAATTCGTTTTGCCCTGTAGGGAAATCATTTCCATGAAATCGAATGGATTGGCTGCCTTATATAATTTCTGATATCCGAGTTCCGCCAGCCACCGGTCGGCGACAAACTCAATATATTGTTTCATCAGCTCAGCGTTCATACCAATGAGTTTCACGGGCAACGCTTCGGTGATAAATTCTTTTTCAATCAGCACAGCATCCGCAATGATTGAGCGCACCTGTTCGGCCGGCAATTTATTTTCCAGCATACTGTATAATTGACAGGCGAATTCGCAGTGATGTCCTTCGTCACGACTAATCAGTTCATTACTGAAAGTGAGTCCGGGCATCAGACCTCTTTTCTTCAGCCAGAAAATAGAACAAAAACTACCACTGAAAAAAATGCCCTCCACGGCAGCAAAGGCGACCAGCCTTTCGGCAAACGTACCGTTGCTGATCCAGCGAAG
>JAYWCS010000083.1:0-10024 GCA_043780315.1 Bacteroidota bacterium
TGGCCCGATGGTTTAAAATGTATTTCAGCGGGTGTGATGGAAATGCGGTTAAAATAATTCTTCACATCTTTATGGGTGAAAACCTGACCGCTCATCGGATCAATAAAAAATTCTATGCGGTCGATGGCATCCTTGCCGCCGGCTTCGTCGGCTAATCCGGGTTTGATATAGGCCAGCACAAACTGTTTGGGAATATTAATGGCCTTCACCGGAATATCCAGCAGTTCGCTGAGCAATAAATAAATGATCCCGTTGATCATCGTATTACCCCGTTTAGTTTCGATTACTTTATGAATCAGGAATTCTTCCGGGTGCTGATAGCCGATTTCATTTCCTTTTAAATTATAATATCCATAGATAATGCTGGTCAGTACGTTCACTTGCTCCAGCGGCGTGAGGTAACTATTTAATTCCAGCCAGATATTGCGGCGAAGTTTTTCTATTTCTTCAAGTACCGGACTGGTTGCCAGATCAGGGTATTGGAATTTTGACACCAGCAGACTGGCCGTTAGCAGATCCTGATAACTGCTCGTTTTCCATCTTTTAAAATCTTCTGTCAGATCATGATAGTGAAGTCGGTGAATCAGCATTTCGATGCGTTCCTGAATTGAATCCTGCAGCGTATTTTCCCAGAGATATTCGAGGTTGGGAATAATGCCCCTGCCATAGCTGATGATCCGGTTGCTGACAGTGCTGAACACATCTTCGTCCGGATCATCGATCAGATGAAGCAACGCTTTAATTTCTTTAGATTCCTGCATGGGTTGGATGTTTTTCTTCAGCCGATATACAGCCGGGGTTACAGGAATGAATATCGCAGAAGTTAAAAAAGCTGCAATGACAATCTTATCCACAAATCCGGTCCGTATGTTTATTTCCCGGTCAGATGGTGGTAATTCTGTATGGATAACGTCGAATTTTTAAAAATCTTATCAGGATTTCTTTTTCTTCGGAACCCTTTTTGGGGGATTGGCTTTTACATCTTCGATGATAGCCTTGATTTCCGGAAGTTCGAGCGCTTCGACGTTCTCCTGTTTATCCTTGGGTATTTTGTAGTTACGCAAACCCTGTTTGATATAGGGCCCGTATGGGCCGCGTAGTAATTGTATTTTCTCTTTTTCGAATACTTTGATGGTTCGTTGTTCCTTACTGGCTCTTTTTTCCACGATGATGGGCATGGCATCGTCGAAGGCGATGGTATATGGATCGAATTCTTTGGCTAGCGAATAGAACTTCTTATCGTGAGCGATATAGGGGCCAAAGCGTCCAATGCTGACCGTTACATCGGTGTTTTCAAACAGGCCGAGATTACGGGGCAGTTTGAATAATTCCAGCGCATCGTCGAAACTGATGGTTTCAATACTCTGGGTGTTTTTTAATTTCGCGAATTTGGGTTTTTCTTCATCATTTTGCTCACCGATCTGTGCCATCGGTCCGTAGCGGCCCATGCGCACAATGAGTTTTTTTCCGGATACCGGATCTACCCCCAACTCACGTTCCCCGCTGATACGCTCGGCGTTTTCGATGGTGTTGTCGACGTCTTTTTTGAATGGAACATAAAAGGTATCGATCATTGTATTCCATTCGAGTTTACCGCTGGCAACTTCATCAAACTCCGCTTCAATGCGGGCTGTGAAATTGTAATCCATGATATCATCGAAATGCTGTTTCAGAAAATCGGTCACCACCAGACCAAGATCAGAGGGAAACAATTTTGATTTCTCTGCACCGGTCGTTTCCTGATCAGCCGTTTTGCTGATTTTATTTTCTTTCAATGTCAGAATTCTGAAACTTCTGATCACGCCTTCCTTATCCCGTTTTTCAACATATCCTCTTTTGAGAATTGTAGAGATGGTTGGAGCATAGGTAGAAGGTCGTCCGATACCGAGTTCTTCGAGTTTTTTTACCAGGGAGGCTTCCGTATATCTTGGCAGTGGACGGCTGAAACGCTCGGTGGCCCTCATCTCCACGAGTGGCAGTGCCTGTTTCACCGTGAGCGGCGGCAACATTCCTTCCTGATCTTCTTCTTCCGTGATATCGTCGTCGTCGCGGTCTTCGCGATATACTTTCAGAAAGCCATCAAATTTTAAAACTTCGCCATTGGCTTTCAGATCTTCTTTGTTAGTGGAAATCTGTATGATGGCAGTCGTCTTTTCCAGTTCGGCATCTGCCATCTGAGAGGCCATCGTTCTTTTCCAGATCAGTTCATACAACCGGTTCAGATCCTTATCTTCAACGCTTGCATTTTCCATATAGGTCGGCCGGATGGCTTCATGCGCTTCCTGTGCGCTTTCATTTTTATTTTTGAATGCACGTTTTTGATAATATTTATTTCCGAATTTACTGCTGATCTCACTCTGGAGATTAGTCATCGCCGTTTCACTCAGACTCACACTGTCGGTACGCATATAAGTGATCTTGCCACTTTCATATAATTTCTGGGCAAGTAACATCGTACGGCTCACTCCATACCCCAGTTTGCGGGACGCTTCCTGTTGCAGGGTAGAAGTGGTAAACGGGGCCGCCGGAGATTTTTTACCTGGCTTCACCTGAATATCTGTAACCGTATAATTTGCATTCAGGCAACTCTGCAGAAATTTTTCTGCGCCCGACTCTTCTGCATGTTTTTTGCCTTCAGCAGAAAAAACAACGTTTTTATTGGAAATATCTTTTGCCGTAAAAGAGGCTTCCACTCGAAAATTGCTCTGCGCGGTAAATGCATTGATTTCTCTTTCCCGCTCGGCAATGATGCGTACCGCCACACTCTGGACCCGGCCGGCACTGAGGTTATTCTTCATGCTCATTTTGCGCCAGAGTACCGGGCTCAGCTCGAAACCAACGATGCGGTCCAAGATGCGCCGGGCCTGTTGGGCATTCACCAGATTCATATCGACCGTTCGTGGCTTTTTGACAGCCGATTCAATTGCCGGCTTGGTAATTTCGTGAAATACAATACGTTTCGTTGTTTTAGGATCCAGTCCCAATACTTCACAAAGATGCCAGCTGATGGCTTCTCCTTCCCGGTCTTCATCCGTCGCCAGCCATACTTCACCCGATTTTTTGGCGATGCTTTTCAATTCCTTAACAACTTTTTCCTTGTCCTCGGGAACGATATAACGTGGCTTATATTTATTTTGCAGGTCAATACCCATGTCGGCCCTTTCAAGGTCACGAATATGGCCATAACAGCTTTTTACTTCAAAATCTTCGCCCAGAATACGCTCTATTGTCTTTGCTTTTGCCGGAGACTCCACAATTAATAAATTCTTCGCCATACTGTTTCAAATGATGTTAAACATGCCGGAAGGCGTGCAATTTTACAGTATAACATTGAAAGTAAAAAATGACCCCTTCTGACAAAGGGACAGAGTATTATATGTAACTCTTTAATTTGCAGGACTTTCCACATTATTTTGAGGACTATCTGGGACATCTTTGGTGTTTTTCCGTTTGAAAAGGGACACATCTACCTTTCCAAATCGGTAATTAAACGGCAAACGAAAAAAACGGGAAATAACAGCTTGCTAACCGGGATAAAGATTAACTAAAATTCTGTCTGGCGGAATATGCGGAATATATTGAAGAGAAAGAAAAAAATGGGTGGATGACGGGGTTCGAACCCGCGACCCCTAGAATCACAATCTAGTGCTCTAACCAGCTGAGCTACAACCACCGTTTGGGACCGTAAAACTAAGGAAAAAATGTGAAAATGAAGTAATGAGAAAATACATCCATACAAGTGGTTAATATTAAGGAAAACAACAACAATACAGAAGCATTAATCGTTAATTTTGAATCATGTCCAAACTGGTTTCATATATGTTGAATAAAAGGAATTTACCCATTGTTTTAGTCGTGCTCGGTTTAGGAATCGTGGTTGCAATAAAAACTTTTGCTTTTAGCGGCAATCCACCCACCAAATATGAAAGGATTTTGAAGAATCTGAGTGAAATGCTCGAAGAAATTCATTATAGCCCAAAGGATATTGACGACAAGTTTTCACAGGAAGTATTTAAAAAGTACCTGGGCGAAGTGGATGTGGAGAAAAAAGGGTTTTTAAAATCGGATACCGCCGAACTCTCCAAATTTAAAAATAAGCTTGACGATGAGATCTTGGGCCGGTCGCCGGTGGAATTTGTGCCGGCTGTACTGGCGATTTCAAAGAAAAGACTCGCCGAAACGCAACTCGTCTCGCACGAAATTCTGTCCCACCCGTTCGATTTTACGAAAAAGGAAACGGTGAACATGGATTACGAAAAGTTAGATTATCCGGAGAATGCCGTTGCGCAAAAGGACGAGATAAGAAAAAAACTTAAATATCTCACGCTTGAGAAATATGCCGATATGCTGGAACAGCAGCAGAACGATAAAGCCAAACCCGGGTTTATAGCCAAAACCAACGAACAACTTGAAAAAGAAGCCCGTGATAAAGTACTCAAGGTCATCGACCGGTATTATGAACATCTCAAGCTGAAGACGAATGAAGATGACTTTTTTAATTTATTTGTTGAAACCATTGTCCAATGTATGGATCCGCATACAGATTATTTTCCACCGGTAGAAAAAAGATCCTTTGATGAAGATATGAGCGGTCGGTTTTATGGTATCGGAGCGGCCCTGCGGGATGAAGATGGCGCTATTAAAATTATAACCCTCGTAACCGGTAGTCCCGCATGGAAATCCGGGCAGGTAAATGTGGGCGATATCATTCTGAAAGTCGGCCAGGGAAATCAGGAGCCGGTGGATCTCGCCAGTTATATGGTGGAGGACGCTGTAAAGATTATCCGTGGTAACAAGGGAACAGAAGTTAAACTGACCCTTAAAAAAGCAGATGGTTCTGTTAAAGTAGTTATCCTGATCCGGGATGAAATTGTACAGGATGAAAAGTTTGCAAAGAGTGTTATTGTACAAAGTGACAAGGGGAAAATAGGCTATATTTTTCTACCGGAATTTTATGCAGATTTTGATAATCCAAAAGGAAACCGTTGTTCGGTAGATGTTGCCCGCGAGATCGTAAAATTAAAAGAAGCCAAAGTAGATGGTATTGTCCTCGACCTGCGAAATAATGGAGGTGGGTCTTTATTTGATGTGGTACAAATGGTCGGATTATTTATTGATCAGGGTCCCGTGGTGCAGGTGCGCGACCGCGATGGTAAACCACAGGTATTGAATGATCGCGATAAGTCGGTTTTATATGACGGACCCCTGGCCGTGATGGTAAATGAATTCAGTGCTTCTGCTTCTGAGATTTTTGCGGCGGCTATTCAGGACTATCATCGCGGAGTGATTATTGGAAGTACCAGCACATACGGAAAAGGTACGGTGCAGCGTAATATTCCCCTCGACAAAAACCTGCAATTGAATGATGCATCCGGCGGCCAGCTGGGTACAGTAAAACTGACGCTTCAGAAATTTTATCGTATCAACGGAGGTTCTACCCAACTACGGGGAGTGGCATCGGATATCGTATTACCTGATTTATATGAACATTATAAAATCCGCGAAAAAGATCAGGTGGATGCGTTGCCCTGGGATGAAATGCCTAAAGCAGAATATACGACTTGGAAATATGCGTATGATATTGATAATATCCGTCGTTCCAGTACGCTGAGAACGAGTACGAATTCAGTTTTTACCACGATCTCCACCAATGCCGCATGGTTAGATAAGCAGAATGATAAAATGTATCCTCTGAATCTGCAGGATTATAAAGACGAACAAAAAATGATCCGCGCAACGGTAAAACAAATTGACTCTGTGAGCAAGCTGAAAGTGCCGATGAATATTTATACGATGACGCAGGATACGTTGAAATATTCACTGGATAAGGATAAAGCTGACCGGTATAAAAGTTGGGTCGACAGCAGAAAAACAGATATTTATCTCAATGAAGCCATCAAGGTAATGGACGATATGATTTCACTCAAGGGGGTTGTTTACAAGAATTAGAAAATTTTCAAATCGTTTTTATCTTCGCGGCGATCAACACAATCATCGCTCCCATAAGGGCGATCACACCGAGGGAAATACGCAGGCTTGTCGCTTGGGCTATGAATCCGATAAAAGGCGGACCGATTAAAAATCCAAGATATCCAATGGTGGAGACGGCTGCGATAGCCAAACCCGGAGACATCACTTTTGATTTACCGGCGGCACTATAGATCATCGGAACTACCGAAGAAACGCCGGCTCCTACGAGTAGGAAGCCGATGGTGGCCGTAATGAATTGCGGAAAAATAACGGCCAGTAGCAAACCGGTCGCGGTTAATATGCCGCTGGCCTGTAACATTTTTTTCATCCCCAGTTTGTGTGCGACCCAATCCCCCACAAACCGTCCGGTTGCCATGGTGCTCATGAACGCTGTGTAACCCGCGGTCACCCAGGCAGCGCCGGGCTGAACAACTTTCGAAAAATAAATACCGCTCCAGTCGAACATCGCGCCTTCGCAGATCATGGAACAAAAAGCAATTAGTCCGAGGTTTAAAATGGATTTATCCGGTTTCGCAAAAATGGGTTGTTTTTCATTTTGACCGCTATCCTGTGGTAGCAGTTTAGTTGAAAATATCAATAGAATCACCAATGCCAAGCTGGTAATACAGATATAATGATAGGGTGGAATAATGTAGAATCGAACCATCCCGGTGCTAACGGCAGCACCGGTGAAGCCTGCAAGACTCCAGATGCCGTGAAAAGAAGCCATGATCGGTTTAGTATATAATTTTTCTGTTCCGACTGCCTGCGTGTTCATCGAAATATTCATCATATTTCCACCGAATCCAAAAACAAATAGAGTAATCATGAGTTGGCTCGTAGAACCTGCAAAGCCAAGCATTGGCAACGTGAGAGCATACAGAGCGGCCGCAAATATCAGTACGCTGCGGCTTCCGTACTTCGCCACGAGGAAACCGGCCACCGGTAAAGAGGTGACCAGCCCGACGGGTAAACAAAGCAGGATGCCACCCAGTGCGGCGCTGTTAAGTTGTAGTTTAGTTTGTATATCCGGAATACGGGAAGCCCAGGACGCGAAACAGATTCCGGCCAGAAAGAAGAAGCTGCTGACAGCTATTCGGTGTAGACGTTGCTGGGCGATGGGCATAAAAAATAGCAAATTACAATAAGCAATTTTGCTATTCGGAATAAATTAAAGGAACGATGCCCTAGTTCCGGGCTTTCTTTAAAGTCGATTTTCGCACTTCTTTGCCCTTGGGATAGGACAACCCATAGGCCATTTTTACAGCGCCATAAGCATACAGGAAACCCCCGGAATTGCTCAGTTCACTCAAAGAAACCATTTCGTCGTCGGTTCCGGGTTTCTTTGCCTTTGCAACCGGAATCAATGCAGATTTTTCAATGCAATATTTTATTTGTTCCGGAGTGAGCTTCGGGAAATACTCCAATAGCAAGGCCGCCACGCCTGTCACCACGGGTGCGGCCATGCTGGTTCCATCCAGACTACCATATTTATTTCCACCCGGCAGGGTAGAATAGATGCGGGTTCCGGGAGCAAATACGTCTACTTCTTTCTTTCCATAATTTGAAAAGGAGGCCGTGTAACTATTGAAACCCGCCTCTGCGAGCGGATCACTACTGGCCCCGACGGTGATCCAGTTGTTGGCGGTTTGACGCCCGTTTTTATAATTTGGATTAGGGAAATTTCCAACGGTATCCACATCCGCTGCATCATTGCCGGCGGCATGAATCAATAAAACGCCGTGCGACGCTGCAAATCGAACGGCATCGTCGACCCAGGACTTTTGAGGTGAAAGATTTTTTCCAAAACTCATATTGATCACCCGTGCTCCGTTGTCAACTGCATACCGGATAGCGAGTGCAATATCTTTGTCGTGTTCATCTCCGTTCGGAACGGCACGTATCATCATGATCCGAACATTATCTGCAATACCATTAATACCGACGGAATTATTTCTTTCGGCGCCGATGATCCCGCTCACATGGGTACCATGCATTGGATCGGTTGCCATGATATCATTATTTCCATAGAGGCTATCCATGATATTATTTTCATCATCCTGTACGATCTCCCGGCGATAGTCTTTGGGTGGCGTTTCTTTGATTTCTATTTTCTTTACTTCGCGATCTGCCTGTTCGGAGAAATCAGAAATGAAGGTGCTGTTGATCATGTCCATGATATGGTTTTCCTTAAATAAGTAAAGTAAAACCGATTTCGCTGTCCGGCTTTCCATATCCAACGGTTCAAAATTATTCAGTTCATTGCCGGTATATTCTTTCTTCCCCATGGCAGTCTGCATAATACTGTCACTTTTTACACAGGCATTGACTACGCGTTGCAACATCAGCAGGTCGACCCCGTCATCGGTGCCATCGCCCATAATTTTCTTTTTTGATTTCACCCACATATTATAATGTTCACGGGTTTCCGTACTCATCGTATCGAGTCGGATTTCTTTATGATCGAAAACTTCCTTATACTTATAATATACGCGTCCTTCTTCCTGGGAATCATTCTTCACATTCGTTCCGTCCTTGCCACCAATAAAATTCCATCCGTGGGTATCATCGACATATCCGTTGTGATCGTCATCGATCCCGTTACCCGGAATTTCTCCCGGGTTGTTCCATAAAATGTGTATAAGATCTTCCTGCAGGGTATCTACGCCCGAATCGATCACCGCAACTAAAACAGGTTTGCTTTTCAGGTTTTTTAAACGCAGAAAATCATAGGCTTTGTCCAGGCTGATGCCATATACACCGTCTTTTTCCTTGTCGAGCAGATGCCAGCCTTTAACCAGTTCAGTTTTTGCAGAAGTGCCTTGTGCAAAGGGCGTGTAGGAAATTGAGGTCAGCAGTAGGGCAAGTAAAATTTGTTTCATACGGTACTTCGTCATGGTTTGATAATACAAGTTATTTGAAGCGGATGCTCCGCTACGTGAAATTATTTTAAAGCAAATGATCCTGCAAGCGCTAACGCCAGATTTACCTCCGCGTTAGCACATGATGTTGTTTTTTAACGGTTCTTTAATTGAAATACGAATACAACCCGCCTGTTTTTGGCTTTTCCTTCCGGTGTATTGTTATCAGCGACCGGCCGGGCATCTCCCAATCCCGACACCTGAATACGATTCGACGCTACGGCAAGTTGTAATAATATCTTTTTAACGGCCAACGCTCTTTGGAGCGAAAGCTTCCGATTATGTGCAGCGCTACCGGTATTATCGGTATAACCTTCAATCAACAGATTCAGGGCGGAATTCGTTTTCAAACTGTCTGCCAGCTCGCGAATGGCGGGCAGGGAATTTTCGGTGAGCCGCGTGCTATTGATTTGAAAGTTCACGTTTTCTGCCACCCATTTTGCTCTTTGAACGATGGTAGGCGGTAGCACCGGACAGCCCTGATTTTCGGCGGGTCCGGGTTGGTCCGGGCATCTGTCCATTTCATTATTGACGCCATCCTGATCCCGGTCGGGGATCGGACAGCCATGATATTTAACAGATCCCGGAATGTTTTTACAGGAGTCTTCTTCGTCGTTTACCCCGTCCAAATCGGAATCCGGGATCGGACATCCATGGTAGCGGGCCAATCCGGGTACCAGCCGGCAGGAATCCTGTTCGTCATTGATGCCGTCGTGGTCGGTATCCGGGATCGGGCATCCATGATACCGGGGTGAACCGGCGATGGTTTTGCAGGAGTCGTCCATATCCGGCGTGCCATCGTGGTCTGTATCTTTTGCAACCACCGGCAGAGGTTTCGCTTTATTGAGCCAGATTCCAAGCGAACCGCCGAAGACCTGGTTGTGAAACGTTGATGGGTAGGGGGCGGTATAAACATTTGTGAGTCCGTGGCTGAAGTAGGCGCCGACTAGCACATTGCCGAGTTCAAAACCTGCTTTGGCTCCAATGCCGATATCGTAAGTTTTATATTCATTCACGCTGTTGCCGACGGGCAGATCCACAGTGCCGGTATTATAATTATAAACCGATCCATTATAGGGTAAAACCCGGTTCTGGTAAGATTGCGAAGCTGCGTAGATAAAGGCAAAATACGG
>JAYWCS010000084.1:0-2954 GCA_043780315.1 Bacteroidota bacterium
TCCATATACTCCTGTACCGAAGGGCCGATACGGATGGCCTGATCTAAAAAATAAGACGGTGTCCAGCCCTGTTGTGCATGATAGGTTTTATGTCCCGAAGGCATATGATCACCAACGGTGGTGAAGTCGTGTTTTTTATAACTACGCCGGTGCAGGGCAATACGCTGGTGCTGGTAATAGATCTCTACCATATCGGTATCGTAGACGGCACTCACCTGTTTGCCAATAAACTGGTAGGGCACGCTATAATGATTATAGTTTTCTCCCAGGGTGATGTGATAGTTTTTTTGCACTTTGGCCAGCGCCTGGTGTTTAATCACAAATGGTTCCGAAGGCAGCGCCTGCAACAGTTTTTTTTCTTCTGCTTCAAACAGACCGAGCCGGCTGTGATCTTTTAACTGGAAGAGTTTTTTATTATGTAGAGCCAGTTGCTTTTGAACGGCCAGGTTCAGTTCATTAATACTATAGAACACTTCATCGCGCAGCGGGGCATAGATGCGCTGGTAGGCGATCTTTACTTCATTCTCCACGGCTCCCTTATCCCTGGGCTTGGCGACCCGGGTGGCCAGCAGGGTAATATTATAATGTAGTGCCCATTGTTGCAGTGCCTCACTAAAAACCGGTTCGTAGCGACAGGATTTTGTCACCACCTGTTTCATGTTATCTGTTTTCAGACTCAAAGGAACACCATCAAAATATTCAAGACAGCTGTTAAGCCCCTTGATTACCTGGGGTATGGTGGCGTCTTCAAGAGCCATCGTAAAGCTGTATTTGCTGAAAGGAAGTACCACCATGAGTACCGGACACAAAATGATCTCACCACTGGAGCGGTCAATATAACTCATCTTATCGCCGGCAAAATCAACCATCACCATCTCTGCCGGTCTGTGAACCAGGTGCATCGTGGCCCCTGTTAGGCTGACCGCTTGTTTTAATAAAATGCAAAACTGCGTATACCGGTAATGGTCACTGCATTCCTTGCGGTATTCTTCCCAGAGTAATAGCCTGGTTACGCCGGTGCGTTTCAGTTCACTTAAGAAGTATGCAATGCGCGCCTTAAACTCCTGGCGGCGCGCAGAATCCGTAACACCGGTCTGGACCAGGGGAGCGTAAACAATTTCAGCCAGATCCGCATCCGATAACCCACGCAGCGCTTCCAGGCCATAAGAAGAGTTTTTAATTCTGGCCGAATAAAGAGTAACCGGTTGCCGCGAAAGACCCAGCTCGGCGGCGATAGACCGCAGAGAAAAACCTTTTTCTAAAAGCTGAATAAGTGCCCGGATCTGTTGCATTAAAATCACTTTATTGGCCATGCTTTTTCATGCAAAGCAAGGCTGTGAAAAAATGCTAACAACATCTCCCTGGCTTCCGGGTGGTAAACTTTGCGCCGTAATGTCAGTGGAATTAGTTTATCAACTGGTAAACATTGGACTGAAATAAATTCAATCCCAGGTATTCCTACTGGTAAACTTTGCACTGAAACGCTGGTAAACTATACTCTGAAATGAGTGGTAAACTATAGGCCGTAATATCCACTATCGTATCATTATCGGATATTTACGTATCATATCGTATCGTTTAATCAGGTATCTATTTAATCAAAAATTTAAAAATACTCTACTTTATGCCAAATTAGCTATTTTTCGTATCATTATCGGATATTTACGTATCATATCGTATCAAATTGAGTGAATTTCCCTATTTTTAATTATGGAAGATTTTGTATACACGTTGAAATTGAAATTAGACTGGAAGCTTGCTGCAGTAATTCGCAAAGTCGACCGGTTTGATGCTTCTTGGACAGCCATCGCCAAAAAAGAAGGTCAGACCTTAAAGCAACTCCGTTCTATTGCAACAGTCCGAAGCGTGGGCGCATCAACCCGCATTGAAGGATCAAAAATGTCTGATGATGAAGTTGAAGTATTGATCCGCAAACTCAGCGTATCCAAACTCGAGGAACGGGATGCGCAGGAAGTCGCAGGTTACTTTGAAGCCATGGACACCATTGCTGAAAACTACCAGGAAATTACAATAACAGAAAGCAACATAAAAAACCTGCATAATATTTTATGTAAGCACAGCGAAAAAGACGCCTGGCATCGGGGGGATTACAAAAAGCATAGTAATGTCGTGGAGGCAACCAGTCCGATTGGCGAAAAACAGGTCATTTTCCAGACAACGGATCCTGGAATTGCCACAGCGGACGCTATGCGACAGTTGATCGAGTGGTATCATACCGACCAGGAAACGCATCCGGTAATTAAAGCGGCATTATTTGTCTATGACTTTCTGAGTATTCATCCTTTCCAGGACGGGAATGGAAGGTTAAGTCGTTTGCTCGGTACGCTTCTGCTTCTTAAGGATGGATACACCTGGATTCAATACGTGAGTTTTGAACATGAAATCGAACATCGCAAATCTGAATACTATAAACAGTTGATGCAGGCTCAACGCCAAAGACCGGGTGAGGATGTTTACCCATGGGCTATGTTTTTTCTGGATTGCCTGCTCACGATTTCCGTTCACCTGCTTGAAAAACTTAATGTTCAGGGTGACATCGCACAACTTGGACCCAGAGAAAAGGCAGTCTATACATTCATCGAAAATCATCCAGGAAGTAAATCCGGAGAAATTTCTACAAAAATCGATATACCATTACCCACCGTAAAACGTATGTTGAACTCATTGGTAAAATTAAAACTTGTCACAAAACAAGGCACTGGCCCTGGAACCAGCTATAGTCTTTAAAATGGATATATCAAAATACAGATCAGGATATGACGAACATGACAGCAGATACAGAATGTATTTGGATGCATATGCTAAAGCCGGAATTATTGTTCGGTTTCCCATAGCTGTAAATCGTCAAGCTAAAGTGTACCACTAAATTAGTATCTTAAAGGAGAGTTTCCGGATTATTCACTAATAAAAATTAGAAAGATGGAAACAAAACC
>JAYWCS010000085.1:0-5482 GCA_043780315.1 Bacteroidota bacterium
AAAAAAATCATCGCTGATTACCGCACAGGAAGATATTCAAAAATACTCCCGCGAAAATTTTGAGAAGCTTTCTGAAAAAGAAAAAAACCTGCACCGGAAAGCCTTTACGATCAACAGTAACGACCCATGGTACCGCGAACTGAGTACGTTTCAGTACCAGGATGGAACCAGCACCCGTGAAATGCTTGCGCCAAAGGGAGATACATTACACCAGTTCCGCGAAGACGTGCAGAAGGGTCAGTTGCCTACCGTCTCCTGGCTGGTGGCCCCTGAAAATTTCTCCGATCACGCCGGCGCTCCCTGGTATGGAGCCTGGTATGTTTCTGAAGTGATGGATATATTAACCGAGAATCCGGAAGTATGGAAAAAAACAATTTTCATATTGACCTATGATGAAAATGATGGTCTCTTTGATCACGTGCCGCCTTTTAACCCTCCCTATCATCCGGGAACGGGATTGGTTTCTCAGGGCATCGATACCAGCGTAGAACACGTGGGAATCGAACAGGAAATGAAATATAAATCGAAAAATTCAGCGCGTGACAGCGCGATCGGTCTGGGCTACCGCGTACCCATGGTGATTGCATCGCCCTGGAGTCGGGGCGGATACGTCAACTCGGAAATATTCGACCATACCTCCACGCTCCAGTTTCTCGAAAAATTTCTGCAGGCAAAAACCGGAAAGAAAATAATTGAAAAAAATATCAGCAGCTGGCGTCGTACGGTCTGCGGCGATCTGAGTTCAACATTCAAACCCTGGAACAGAGAAAAAACGGCGCTTCCTGCATTTGTTGCCAAAGATGCATTTCTGGAGAGCATCTACAATGCGCAGTATCAAAAACTTCCTTTATTTCAACAACTCACGAAAGAAGAAATTGAACAAATCAACCAGGACATCCGGTTGTCACCGATGATGCCGGTGCAGGAAAAAGGTGTTCGTCCGGCCAACCCATTGCCCTATCAATTATATGCCGACAGTATTTTTGATTTTAAAACGCAGGCAGTCAATATTCGCTTCGATGCGATGAATGAATTCTTTGGTAAAGATGCCGCCGGTGCGCCTTTCAAAGTATATGCACCGGGAAAACACACAGCCTTTGATCCGGAATTGCATCCAGATGGTTTGGAAGAATCGAGATCCTGGAACTACGCTGTAGCGGCGGGCGACCAGGTTACGGATTCGTGGCCGCTCGCGAATTTTGCGGATCAGCAATATCATTTACTCGTGTACGGACCTAACGGATTTTTCCGCGCTTTCCAGGGCAATGTGGCTGATCCGATGCTAAGAGTAAGCTGTGAGTATCAGCGTTCCGGCATCAAGCCAACGGGCCGTATTGAATTAAAAATAATTAACCTGGATCCGCTGAAGAGTCAGGATCTCGTGATTGAAGACAATTCATATAAGCAGGGTAGCTGGACAAAAATTTTGAAACCGTCCGGGGTTGCCGGTAGTGAACATACTTTCCTATTGGATCTGGCTCAAAGCCACCAATGGTACGACTTCAGCATACGGGTAAAAAATGCCGAGGGGTTTCAAAAAAGATATGCGGGTCGTGTAGAGACCGGAAAAGAAAGTTTCAGCGACCCATTCATGGGGCGGATGGTTTAATCATTCCTCAAATAAAAAGGCCGGCGAAAAACGTTTGAAATTATTTGAGTTTATCGATCATATCAAACATTATCCGGAAACAATTCCAAGAATTGTTTTCACTCGATGTGGCGGTCGGCCGGTCATTATAAAAACGATCCATATAATGATCCGTGCTTGTCCAGGTTGTTTCCATGATGCCAAGAAAACGATCTTTCATTTCCGGCGTGGATTCCTGTCGGAAAGAAATCATATCATTGATCTGGGTAATAGCTGTGGCCGGCTGACGCCAGGGACAGGTAATGACCCTGAATCCTTTCATTGCGAAATACACCGCCGTCTTGTCTGCACGGTCATAGTGCCAGTCGCAGATCAGCACGTCTTTGGGAATCATATCAATGGCACGGTGGGTATTATTAAAACTAGCTTCCCATTCCTCCAAACCGGTTGTTTTGCCATCCAATAGCCGATCGCCCCAAATCCACATTTCCCGTCCCTTCTGTAACAGGTGATCGTGTATCGTGCGCACTTCCCCGGCAAATAATTCCGCCTTATCCCTTCCGCCACAACGCGGACATTTATCATCCCCGATATAAAAAACCTCATCCATACCCGCATGAAAGGCATCACTTTGAAAAGCATCACAGAGTTCATCTACCACGGCAAAGAGTATCGGGTGAAGGTCCGGATGCAAGGGACAATAACTTCTACAATATAAATTATCTGCGTTGGGCCATTCATATTTCACGGGCGTTTTAACGCCAGGCGTTTCATCAAATTGCGGGTATACCTGTAATAGTTTACCATTGCGTTTTTCCCAGGATTGATGACCCAACAGATTGATTTGAGGTATCACCCGGATATTATTCTTCTTACAAACGGCCACGATTTTTGCCACATCCGCCTGCGACAACGCAAACGTATCAGTAAGTTCCGGATGTGACTTGAACTGAAAATGGTACTCTATCTGTACGATCAGCGTGTTGATCCGGCGTGGTGCCAGTTCCTTATTAATGAAACGGATAAACGAATCCAACCCAGCCGGTCGGGGCGCATCGATGCAAAAACCGCGAACCGGCAGGAGGCTGTCCAGCTTTGTTTGTGCGTATATTGAAGGACTTACGGCGAGTGCAAAAAAAACGGTCATTAAACCGATCAACAACTTCCTTTTCATTTGTATGCGGGTATTTTGGTCAAAGTTAGTAGTTACAAACAAGTGTAATTTATGATGATTTGCAGGGCTTTCGCTTTCCCCCTGTCATGTTTTCCTGGCAACGATTTGTAGTATAACACCTGAATTATATTAAGGTGTAGTGGTTCGGTTTAGCAGAACGTTATTTGCCTGTCCGTACATAAACCGTACACCCCTTATGGCTTCGAATTTTAGGTCACGCAGAATTTCAGGCTGCTGGCTGTTCCCCGCTCGCTGTAACGTTCGTTAATACTTCCCCGGGCACGAGTTCTTCGGCAACATATACCTGGAACTTCGGAAACGGGAATGGTATTACGGCGAGAATAAAATAATTACAGTCTACTACACATGCAGCTCCGGCCATCATCATGCCAGCTGTTATACGGATGAAACGTTTATCATAAAAGGCACGGTAGAGGTGCTGAGGTAAGTATTAACACTTAGGTCTGGGTAGTTGGTATTAAACCACTTCGTTATTCATGGATATTATAATTGTTAATACCCATAATAATTTCTTCATTTTTGCGCTATAGAAGTTAAACAATCCGCTTGGGAAAAACTATTGTGCCGGTAATTATTCAGACAATGGGTGACCTGGCTGTTTTTTTTTCATTTCTTCCATTAATTTTATATTGTTGGAAGGGTCTCGCCGAAAATACGGCCTACATGATCATCTCCATCTTCTGGATGGTGAATGGAATAATTTACGCACCGGAAATTTTTCATTGGCAATGGTATGTGCCAGTGGACGAACAGATCACTTTATATTATAATCTGTTGGATGCGCCGCTGATCGGATTGATTTTCTATTATGCTTTCAGGAAAAAAGTTTTCCTGTATTTGATCTTGTCGTTTATTGCATTTGAAACCCTCGTGATTTTGATTACTGGTTTCAATATGATATCGAACAACATCATCATCGGTATCGGGAGTTTGTTATGCCTGGGTTTAAATATCTGGGGTACCGGTAAATATTTCAAACAACTGACCCATTCGGACACTGAAAAATCTTACTTGTATATTTTTGCTGGTTTTATTTTCTATTACGGAATATGCGTGGACCTCATCTATATTTTCCGTTTCTTTCAATTCAGTGCCTACCAGAAACAATACGCCGCATTGGTAAACTACACCGCGATGATTCTGGCAACCGGACTGATCTCCTACGCCTTTTACAAAGTGTCAAATTCAAAATATGAGAACCAGAGCACCCCTAATTTATCGGGCAGCAGCCGAAAGGAGTGAGACTGATAAAACTAATTACCCCTTAATAGATTAGAAGAATTCCAGCCGGCAAGCACCAGACCTGAAATAATCAACAGCATACAAAGAGAAGATAAAACAATGTTCTGCTGGTGCGTACAAAAACCACAATAACCCACCCAATAGATTGCCGAACCTAAAAAGATCTTCGATATTCTGCTGGATCTGATCATTTTAATAGTTATTAGTTTGTAGAAGCGATTTATGTGAATATACATAAAATCAACTTTATAAAACCCGAATCTATTAAATTACCCAAAATCGAATCGTTTTTAGAGCTTTTTAAGGCGAATAGAAGGCCAAAATCGGTAAAATCTTAATTATTATATACATATAATAATTTTTATATGTATTATACCCCATTACCTATCGTTTAATATTGTGATCATATTCATCGACTATCAATTTAGCCCGTGGGTAGTCCCGGTAAGAAACAACAATTTTGACTGAGCCAACGCCGCCCGCACTGACATACCATGGATTGAGGGTCCCCATCAGTTCGTCTTTCAAAAAAGCATGTATTTCCGCATTTTCAAGAAGACTTTTGACCATTCCGGCCTCCACCATATTTCCTGCAAATATCTCTATAGGATCATTCTCATTCATCGTAAACTTTTAAAACGAACTTCTAAAAAAGTATCACCCTGCGGTGATCCAATCGAATGCCTAAATGTATGGGCCTCCTAACGATCTCAATAAGTTGTCCTGATACAGCGAGTCCCGTTACTTCGAGCCAGGTACCGGGTTGCCGTTATCTACGTCTTTAATAAATTGAATGACCCCATTCATAAAAATGGACTGGTCGTCCCACATCGACAAATGGCTTCCGTTGGGACAATACAAATAGCGACCCTTCTGGACCAATTTACTTTGTTCTTCCATGGCTTTGGGATCCATTGTATCGTGTTTGGCTCCAACCATTAACGTGGGCACAGCAATTTCTTTCAATCTGTTTTTGATGTCCCAATGCAGCAGGCGCCCGCTGATACCAAACTCGCTCGGACCCTGCATCAACGAATAGACTTCGGAATTTACATGTTTCATAGAGCGTTGAAATCCATCAGGCCAGTCTTTTAGGCGACACAGGTGTTCATGATAAAAATTAGGGATCAGCAACTCCATATATCGCGGATTATCAAAATCTTTTTTTGATTCGATTGCTCTGATTTCAGCAAGCACTTCTGGTTTCATTTGTTTTGAGAGAACTTCCGCAGCATATTTCCCATATTCAGTCGCACTGGCCACCATGTTGGCTACCACGAGGCCTTTCAAATTTTTCTGATATTTTAACGCGTACTCCATCGCGAGTATCCCACCCCAGGAATTGCCCAGCAGAAAAAAATTCGAACTGTCCGCACCGATGGCTTGGCGAACCTGCTCTATTTCTTCAACGAACCGATCCGTTGTCCAGAGGATGCTGTCTTTCGGCTGATCGCTAT
>JAYWCS010000086.1:0-2332 GCA_043780315.1 Bacteroidota bacterium
CCCTTGACCGCGACCTCCACACTGGTGAAGCAATAATTACCGGAGGCTGAAAACCGCAAGCCTGCTGTTCAGGAAAGATTGTACATGAAAGATTGTGCATGAAAGATTGTGCATGTACGACTAGTCATGAAAGACTCTCCACGAACGATTGCTCACGAAAGATATTTGCCGACAATAGGCATTCTGCGGCCAACACCGAAGGCCTTACTGCTCACGCGGATGATCGGGCAAAACTGGTTTCGTTTGTATTCGTTGGAATTCACCATCTTCAGTACCCGTTTTACCAATGCTTCGTCCACACCCATCGAAATAATTTCCTGCGGACCCTTTCTTCTTTCAATATACAAATACAAAATTTTATCGAGCAACTCATATTCCGGCAGACTGTCGCTGTCTTTCTGATCGGGACGTAATTCTGCCGAAGGTGCTTTTTCCAAAATCGATTGCGGAATGATTTCGTCGTCCATATTGATGAACCGCGCCAGCGCATACACCTGCATTTTGTATACATCCCCGAGTACGCTCAACCCACCGGCCATGTCTCCATAGAGCGTACCATATCCGGTGGAGAGCTCACTTTTATTCGACGTGTTCAATAATATATATCCGAATTTATTGGCGATGGCCATCAGTAGATTTCCCCGTGTTCGGCTTTGAATATTTTCTTCTGCCACGCTAAAGGGCAGGTCGTTGAAAACCGGATGCAGGCTGCTCAAAAAACTTTCATACACCGGTTGAATCGGAATGATATCAAAGGGATTGTCCAATTTTTTCGATAGCGCCACCGCATCGTCTACAGAATGCGTCGAGGAAAAACCGGAAGGCATCGCCACAGCCCGCACATTTTCTTTACCCAGTGCCCGGCAGGCGAGGGCCAGCGTAACGGCGCTGTCAATCCCCCCGCTGCTGCCCAGGATGGCTTTGGTGAAACCGAGCTTTTGAAAATAATCGCGGATTCCGAGAATCAACGCATCATGGATCTCGAGGATATTATTACGACGGGTGAGATAGGGAATGATATCGTCGGGCCGCAGATGTTTGGACGAAGTAAATTCCGGCAGATGTTTATTCACCGGTAAATATTTTATTTCTGTATCGACAATCTGCAGATCCTCTTCAAATGCTTTTAAATGATGGGTACAATTTCCATAGGCATCATACACTACGCTCCCTCCATCAAAAACAATTTCGGTTTGCGAACCCACGGTATTACAATAATACATGGGCAGTTTATATTTAAGAACATTCTGACGTACCACGGCCCGCCGGTCTTCTTCATGGTCATAATCAAACGGAGAAGCAGAAATGTTAATCATCAGATCGGGTTGCTGGGGCAGCAGCTGATCCATCGGACAAACACGATATAATGGGTTATCCCCCAGGTTCCAGATGTCTTCGCAAATCGTCAGCGCAATTTTTTTTCCTTTGAATGAAATCACCTGCCATTCGGTGCCCGGCTCAAAATAACGGTATTCATCAAATACATCGTAAGTAGGCAAACAGGTTTTATGAACAATCGATTTTACCTCATTTTCATATAAGAACCAGGCTGCATTAAATAGATCCTTTCCCTTGGGATCGCGATTCGGTGCGGGCGATCCAACGATCACTGCAATATCCGCTGTATGCGATTTAATTTCATCGATGGCCGAATAACAACGTTGCAGAAAATCCTCGAATTCCAAAAAATCACGCGGGGGATAACCACAAACGCACAATTCAGAAAAAACCGCGAGGTCGGCCCCTCCCTCCTTTGCCTGCTGTATGCCTTCGATAATTTTTGCGGTATTGAATTCAAAATGGCCAATATGGTAATTCTGCTGAATCAGGGCGATCTTCATCCAACGAATTTACTGCTAAGGGCCGGAATACTATCTTGCAGACACGAACGTTTCAATGCAAGTGAAAAAAAATATTCCTGTCCTGCTGCTCCTGTTTATTTTCGGTTGTAAGTCGGACAGAAAAATCCCGGATGTTTCCAATATTCCCGTAACCGTTCATATTGAACGATTTGATCAGGCATTTTTTGCCATGGACACGAATCAGATACCACGGGGGCTGCTGGAGCTGGGACACGAGTACCCTTATTTTATCAATGATTTTGCCGTCAATATTCTGGGCACCGGACCCCTGTCCGATACCAGCGCGCAAGCTTTTTTTGCCTGCCGCCGTTTTATCAGCAGCTATTGGCCGGTGAAGGATTCGCTGGATCTGAAGTACCCCAATATGATTGCCCTCGAGCCCGGACTGAAACAGGCCTTTCAATTCATCCGCTATTATTTTCCGAAATACAACCTGCCCCCCAAAGTGGTCAGCTATATCGGGCCTTTTG